>DWVH01000005.1 GCA_019120335.1 Candidatus Enterococcus stercoripullorum | reverse complement strand
GCATTTTCACTGATAACTTCCCCTAAAAAGTTCAACCCACCATTTGTTTCGTAGGTTAAATCCATTTTTTCAGGATCGGTATCTAATACAGAAGCCGCATTTTCAGAGAAGTTTTTCGGAATTTTAACGATCATATAGTATTTACGATCTTTCAGTCCTTCTTGTGCCTTTTTAGCTGAAACGAAATGCCAATCTAAATCGTCATTTGATTTCAACTCTTTTACCAATCTGTCACCAACATCGACTTTATTACCTTCTAATGTGGTTGGTTGGTCTAAATTCACCACCGCAACTGGTAAATGATTAATTCTGCCGTATGGATCCCAAATTGATTTTAGGAAAATACTTGCATAAAGAATAGGTAAACACATCGCTACGATAACAGTAACGAATAGTAATTTGTTTGCCCAGATTTTCTGGAATTCTTTTTTAATCACTGTTTTCCACCACTTTCATATTTAATTGTCAAAGAATCAAAAAATTGAGAATTACTTCAATCATCGAGAAACTTCACCCTTTAGAAATCTTTTTCCGAAAGTTTTCATAAAATTGGGTAAAAGAATCCCACGAAAGCTATTTTACTCATCTTTGAACCCTTTGCAAGCGGCTTTACGACAAAATCGAAAAAGTGTATGGATTGCACATAAATCGCAAACAAAATACTTTACAAAATGGTTTTCAGATAAACTTTAAAATAACTAAAGTACTGTTTTTTAGCACAAAAAAGCACAGACTGCTTAAGGCGAGTCTGTACTTTCATTGTTTTAATAAGCAATATGATAAGTGGTTTCAGAATGGAAAGTTTCTTCTGGACTCAATAGAATCGAACCATATTGGCTGAATTTTTCTGCACCAGGGATGCCTTGAGGTTCAATCGCAATGGAACCACGTGCAACCATCGTCCCATTCTTCATTGGTGTACCTTCTTCATGGGTACCTGTGATATAAAGAATAATCGCATCGGAATCAGTTTTGATTTGCATACTTACTGCTTGATCTGGACTCGTAATGGTCAAGTCATAGTCGTTTTCATGATGAAGGACAAATGGATCATCAAGCGTGGTTTCACCAATTTCTTTTAATGTTCTAAAATCAAATTTCGTCCCTGCCACTTGGGTAAATTCGCCCGTCGTTGTGACATCTGGATTGGTCGTTGCTTTCTTCTCAGCGCCAACTTGTAATAAATGACTGTTGACGGGATTTCCTTCACTACCAGTTAAATTATAATAGCCATGACAGGTTGGATTATATAAAGTGGCTTTATCGGTTTTCGCTTCATAAGTCATCTTTAAATTGTCATCTTCATCTAAAGTATAAATCACTTTAGCTTGGACTTTTCCAGGAAAGCCATCTGCACCATCAGGATGCGTAAAGCTATAAATAACCCCTACTTTGCCTTCTTGCTCAAAGGTTTCAGCAAACCAATCTTTGGTATCAAAACCATTGGAACCTGAGTGTAAAGTATGCGCATTATTATTCGTTTCAGTGGTATAAGTTTGACCATCAATGGTGAACTGACTATTGGTAATTCGTCCAGCGACAGGTCCAATCGTTGCGCCAAAGTAACGCAATTCTTTTTGTAAAGCCAAATCTTTAGGTGCGGCCACAATATCACGCAATTCCTCTTTTAATGGTACTTGAATGGCTAAAAGGCGTGCACCGAAAGGACTGGTTAAAATTTTTAACCCTTTAGAATTTGTTAGTTCATAGACTGTTTCATAATTTTTATCATGGATTTGTTTCACTGTTAACATGATTTCACCTACTCTAATTATTAGATACATCTCTTATTTTAAACCAATTCATGTAAGCGTCAACAAGATTTGCGAAATTTTGGTTATAATGTTCAAAATCTTGAGACTCATTTGTATTAAATGACAAAACGCCTAACTCACAACTTCCCGTAAGCTAGGCGTTTATTATTACATTATTTTGTTTCAGCTTTTAGGCGCTCAACGTCACGAGCAATCATTAATTCTTCATCAGTTGGAATAACTAATACTTTGACTTTAGAATCAGGGGTTGAAATGACTAGTTCTTCGCCACGTTTTTTATTTTGTTCTAGATCGATTTCGCAACCAAACCAGCTCATGCCTTTAATAATTTCGCTACGAACATGAGCATCATTTTCACCAATACCAGCAGTAAAGATAATTGCATCTACTCCATTCATTACTGCAACGTATGAAGCAATATATTTACGTATACGATCTGTAAATATATTGTAAGTTAACTCTATTTGAGGTTTGCCTAGATTTGCTTCGATATCACGCATATCACTAGAAATACCGCTCAAACCAAGTAAACCAGATTTTTTATTTAAGACCGTCAACATTTCGTCAATGTCGATGTCTAATTTTTTCATCAAATAAGGTAATACAGCAGGGTCAATATCACCAGAACGTGTACCCATTGTTACCCCAGCTAGTGGTGTGAATCCCATAGAAGTATCCACTGAACGGCCACCATCAACCGCTGTAATTGAAGCACCATTTCCTAAATGACAAGTAATTAATTTTAATTCTTCAATTGGTTTGCCTAGTACTTCAGCAGCACGGTGCGCAACATAGCGATGACTTGTACCATGTGCACCGTATTTACGGACTTTATATTTGTCATAGTATTCCATTGGTAAGCTATATAGATAAGCGAATTCAGGCATAGTGGCATGGAAAGCAGTGTCAAATACCGCTACATTAATCACGCCTGGTAACAATTTACGGAAGGCACGAATTCCCATGACGTGAGCTGGATTATGTAATGGCGCGAAGGCAGCACATTCTTCAATTTTATCCACAACTTCATCATCAATGACTACTGATTCGCTGTAGTATTCACCACCATGCACGATACGGTGACCAACCCCTGTGATTTCGTCATAGCTTGCTAAAATGCCTAGTTCAATTAATTGATCCATTAACATTTGAACAGCAATTTCATGATTTTCAATGTCTTGCACTAATTCAAATTTTTCATCTTCACCATATTTAATAGTAAAGATTGAATTAGGCAAACCAATACGTTCCACCAAACCTTTTGCAACAACTTTTTCTTCAGGCATTAAATATAGTTGCCATTTTAAACTTGAACTTCCCGCGTTAATTGAAATAGTTTTTGACATAATATCGACCTCTAATCTTTTGTAAATTACCTAATTTAAATAAGTTTCTTTCCATTGTGCGAACTCTTTGAAGAATTCAGCAATTTTTTCCGGTTGTTTTAAGGTTTGTAAGCGAGCTAATAAGACTTCACTTACTTGCTTTGCTCCTTGTCCACGGTTTTGAAGCAAGATGATGCTCTTTTTCGAATGTTCATTACGGAATAAATCATCCGGTAATTGAATGATTCCTTGTAAATAAACTTTTTCTTGAAGCAACTTTTTGAATTGGTCGCTTTGTGGACTTTCTAGAAATTGACTTGGCATTAGGAAAATACCAAAGCCAGCTTCTTTAACATACTTCATCGCTTGTTCAATGAGCAAGTGGTGGGCATAGGTATGTTCGTTTTCTGCGTGAACGATAAAATCTTTGGCCTTTTCATCAATTGGATAATAGCCGACTGGTAAATCACCAAAAGCGACATCCACGGGGTCAATCAGTAAGTCCTGTAAGCCATCTTGATGGAATAAAGTAACCTCACTTTCGAACCATTGACTATTGGCTGCTGCTACTGCTAAGAGTGTCTCATCATTGTCCACACCAATCGCAGTTGTATGATATTTGGCTAAGGCTAGATTATTGACAATAGTGAACAAAAGATTGCCCATACCTGTCGTTAAATCCAACATGCGTAAATTTGCTTTTTGATTCATATAGAGTTGCTCAATCAAATAAACAAATAAAAAGCCAATGCCATCGGGGGTCAATTGATGATTTGCTTGTAGTTTTTCCGTCTGTGCCCCTTTTAACAGCAACAATTGACTGATTTTACGTTTTTCTTCGGCGGTAAATTCATCCGCTTTTAATTGTTCGTATAAAGGAGTGAGTTGATCAATGCTTTCTTGATTAGGTACTCCTTCAATAACACGAATGGTATATTGATCATTGACATTTTCAATATGCTCAATATAAGCATCTAAAAATGAACATTCTAACGCTTGCTGCAAGATTTGAATAGCTTGCAAATGCGTGTAAAAACGTTCTTCGATTTTTTCTGGAAACATGATTTCAACTCCATTATATAATTATAACAACTTTACCTTCTGTTTAATTTTATCTCAATTTGTGATATTTTTCAATCGCTTTCTTTGATATCATTTGTTGAAATAATTTCTGAAAATGCTGAAAAATCAACAAAAATGCTTGGAAACATTCTTTTCATTTCCAAGCATCTTTGTTTTGTCATCTGTATTAATTTGTAAATTATATAACTAAGCTGGTCTATCAAGGCTTTGTTTTGTCACTGGTTGTAGTCGTTGTTTCATCTGAAGAAGATATCGAAACATTCAGTGAATCTCTTATTTTCATAGCATCTGACTTTAAATAAATCCAAAGTATCATTTCATCAGTTGTTTTTTGATAGTGAATTTGTCCAATATTGTAGTTCACCACACCTTCTTTGTCATATTTTGTTGGATTTTTTTGATAATCAGCTAACAATAATTGTTTCATCATTTGACGTTGGAAATAGTGTTTGACCTCGCGATTGGCCAGTTGTTGATGATGAAAACTACTTGTCAGCATCATTAAAATCACACTCAACAAAAATATGAAACTCAGAACAATCATCAAGATGCCGGCCCTAGGTGGTTTTAGGCGGTAGTAAAAGTGTCGCATGCTTCTCGTTCCCTTCTTTAAAGTAAACATCGATTTGAATAAACTGATTATTTTCTTGAAAGTGAATTGATTTTACTTGTTTTAAGATGGGTTGATTACCACTATTAATAGAAAGCACCAAATTATTGGTCGCACTTAGTTTTAAGATAGCTTTGGGATAATATCCGTTGTCTGCTACTTTACTTTCAAAGACTACTTTTTGCGATTCAATTTTAATCCATTGAAAATCTTTTAATTGATGTTCCAGTTGAATCATGGAAAGTTGAAAGTCTTGGGTTTGCTGAAAGTGTAAATAATGATCAATTTTTCGCATACCAAACAGTAGCTGATTCATCCCCACGAGCGTCAGACCAATCAAAAATAGCGCCCATAAACATTCAAAAAGGGTAAAGGCTCGTTGTTTATTCAATGGCTATCACCTGCATTTTCCCTTGATCCTCATACTGAAAATCCACTTTTGGATATTGCTGATGATAGACTTGCACATACAGTTGCTCATAAGCTGTGCGAATATTTTCTATGGATTGTTCTTCTCTTTTTAATTCTTGGATATAGGCGACTGCACTGCCCCATAGTAATAAGGCACAACTCGCAAATAAAAAGAGACTAAATAAACTTTCAATAAAAATATAGGCTGGCTGATTAAAGCGGGATAATTTCCTTTTCATAGCGACCACTTCCAAAATAAAATGAATAAATAACCTTGCACCGTGCATGATCATCTGCAAATACGACTTTGCTAGCTGGAGCATAATTGCCGGTCTTACTACTAAAACGCAGGTAGCGAGCAGAAGAAATACAGCGAATTCCCTCTGGATAGCGATAAACAAGAGCGGAAAACTTAGGATGCTCCATACGAATACCACTAGCATTGATAATCATTTCTGAAGGCGCATCTGCGGTAATGGCCCGAGCAATGGTTAGGTAAAAACTAGATTCAAATTGACGAAAAAAACGAGCACGCTCAAGTTGTTGTTGCACCTTTTGGTAACCATGCACACTTAAACTTGCTATTGAAGTCAAAATCCATAATACCAATAGACACTCCACCAAAGTAAAAGACATTATTCGGTACTTAGTTTGCTGGGGTTGTTGTATATTCATCTTTCACTTCATCTTTATGTTTTTTATAGATTTCAGCACGATTTTTTCCTACTAATTCGGTAATTTTAGCGTCATTTGGTTCTTCGCCATTTTCTGCTTTATATAATTCAATTTCTTGTTGGACGACCTTAGCGATGGCAATATCCGATTTTTTCTGCGCATCATTGCCTTTCTTGGTTAAGTTCGGTACAAAGATCATCATTAACATACCAATGATAAAAAGGACAATAATCATTTCAATTAAAGTAAAAGCTTTGAATTTTTTTCTTTTCATTCTTTTTTCCTCCATTAACTAAATTGGCCGATTTGACTGTAAACCGGCATTAAAATTGATAAATACATTCCCAACACTAAAATCGCAACAAAAAAGAAGACAACGGGTTGAATCCACTGCATCCCTTGCTGTAATTTTTGTTGGAAGGTTTCTAAACTCAAGCGACTATAAATCGTTAATTCTTTGCCTAAATCACCGGTCATCTCCCCTTGAAACAAAATCTGCGTAAACTCAGGTGTAAAAAATGCTTCATCGGCTAAGGCTTGTTGTAAAGTGAGGCCAACTGAAAGCTTCTTAGCGACATCGCGTGATAATTCATGCATAAAGGAGTGCTGTTCCAACTGTTGCATACATAAGATGATTTGTCTGAGCTCTAAGCCCTGTTGTAATAGTAAGCCCCACTCAGATGCAAAAAAACTCGTATAATATAGCTGAATCAACGCCTTGATACCCGGAATCCGGCAATAATATTGGACTTTTTGTAATACAGGCAAGCGACGCCATAAACTTTTTTGCAAGATATAACCCAAAACACTTATCCCACAAACACCTACTAAAATATTTGGTGCATACCATAACAGGAAAATCATCCCTTGCTTTGTGCTCACCATGCCCGTCTCAATAAACTGAGGTAATAAGATAAAACGCATCAGCAATAACATTCCTACCAAAAAGGCCAATAATAATACAGGATAAAATAAGATTTGCTGCATTTTTTGAAGACGTTCTTGGCGTAGTTTTAATTGCTGATAAATACTAGCTAAAGTGAGCGGTAAATTACCATGAATTTGCGCCAATTGAATCTGGGCGATAATCTGTGGACTGAAGTGAAGCGTGCGAAAAATTTCTTCTAATTCAGTCCCTATACAGAACATTTTTTCGATTTGGACTAAATACTGTGGCGATAATTGTTTTCCTCGTTGAATTAATTGAAAACTACTTTGCATCGAAAATCCACTGTTTAAATAAATAGAAAGCAAGTAAACGAATTGCTTTTGGGCTTTTTTATCTTTTTTGACCTTCATCATAATACCTCTGATACTGCTTCAGACTGTCACTAAAAGGTAAATAAATAGCTGGTTCACTGTAAAATTCATAACCAAAAACCACTTCTGCTTGGCCATTAGGATCATTTAACATCCGCTGATAAATAACCCCCATCAAACAATTATCTAACTCACTTGTTTCACCAATTAAATCAATGAGCCGACTTTTCGTTTCACGGACGCCTTTAGCATGAACAGTCGCAAATACTTTGTGTCCAGTTAAGGCGGCTCGAATCGCTGCTTTGGCGGTACGTTCATCACGAATCTCGCCAATGATTAAAATATCCGGACGATGACGCAAAGATAATTTAATTAATTGATCATAGGTTTGATTAATTTTATCGTTGGTCTGTAACTGCAAAAAGCTCGGTTCCTCAATTTCTACCGGGTCTTCAATCGTAATCACTTGCCCTTTGATTTGTTTGGCAAGCTGATACATTAAAGTCGTTTTGCCCGAACCCGTCGGACCACTGAAAAGATATAACCCTGCTGCTTTGGTTCGTTTGACAATCGTTTCAAACTGTTCATAGCTAAAATAATGCAAATGATCGACGGATAAATTGTACAAAAAGCGAATGACCATACTTTCATTGCCACGATAATCCCCCACTGTGGAAAGCCGCAATCTTTGCACCTCATCATGTAATGGATAACTGATAGCCCCTAGTTGGGCGCGACGATGTTCTCCTACATCCATTTCACCTAAGTATTTAAAACGCGTTATTAATTGTTGGGCGATTTGAGTACTGACTTCTTTAAATGAAGCAATTTCTTGATTTTTTCTGAATTGAATTACCCCTTTATCCTCACGCAAGTATAAATACATATCTTGCATCTGCTCTTTAACCCCAAAGGCAATCATCTCATCAGAAAAATCTTCAATCAGCATACTTCTCACTTCCTTTCCCTTAAATTGAAAGAATGAATAGAGGCCTCTACTTATTAAATTCGCAAAAAAGTTCAAAATGCGTTTTACAAATAAAAAAAACCTTAAACATTCGACCAATTTCGGCCAAATGCTTAAGGATAAAAATAATTCGCTTAAATTTGTTCTAAGGCTTGGGTTAAATCTTCAATTAAATCTTCTACATTTTCGATACCCACGGAGATACGAATGGTTTCTGGTTGGATACCTGCTGCTTTCAAATCTTCTTCATTTAATTGGGAGTGGGTGGTAGAAGCTGGATGGATAATTAATGATTTTGCATCGCCCACATTTGCTAATAATGAAAAGATTTTCGTTGAACCACATAGTTTTTGACTGGCTTCTTTACCGGCTTTTAGTCCAAATGAAAAGACTGAGCTCGTACCTTTAGGGAAATATTTTTGTGCCAAATCATAATATGGGCTACTCTTTAAGGTTGGATAATGAACCCAAGCAACTTTTGGATGATTTTCTAAAAACTCAGCGATTCGTTGCGCATTTTCGACATGACGTTCCATTCTTAGTGATAACGTTTCGATACCTAGTAGTAAAGTCCACGCATTAAATGGTGAAATCGCTGCGCCAAAGTCACGTAATAAAATCGTTCTAGCACGGGTGATATAAGCGGCATTTCCGGCTGCTTGCGTCCAAGAAACACCATGGTAACTAGGATCTGGATCGACTAATTTCGCAAATTTGCCATTCGTCCAGTCAAAGTTTCCAGAATCAACGATCGCCCCACCTAATGAAACACCATGACCGCCAATATATTTAGTAGTGGAATAAACGGTAATATCTGCACCATGTTCAAATGGTCTAAAGAGATAAGGTGTTGCAAAAGTATTATCCACAATTAATGGAATCCCTGCTTCATGTGCAATTTGACTTAACGCTTCAATATCTAGCACATTGATATCTGGATTACCAAGTGATTCGATAAATAATGCTTTGGTATTTTCTTGAATGGCAGCTTTCACTTCATCAAGATTTTCAGCATTGACAAAAGTAGTAGTAATGCCAAATTCAGGTAAGGTATTGGCAAATAAGTTATAGGTCCCACCATAAAGGGTACTTGCTGATACGACATGATCGCCACTACTAGCAATATTTTGAATCGCATAGCTAATTGCACTTGAGCCTGATGCTGTGGCTAAAGCTCCCACACCACCTTCTAGTAAAGCAAGTCGTTCTTCTAAAACACTAGTCGTTGGGTTCGTAATTCGCGTATAAATATTTCCGCCTTCTTCTAAAGCAAAGCGGGCAGCGGCTTGTTCTGCATTTTCAAATACATAAGAAGTTGTTTGATAAATCGGCACGGCTCGACTTCCGGTTTCTTTATCGACGGTATGTCCTCCGTGTAATTGAATGGTTTCGAAGCGTTGTGTCATGAAAACCCCTCCAAAAATGTAAATTTACTAAAAAACATTAGAATTTGATTAAATCATAGCACAACGATTCAAAATGTCAACGCAATATCTAGCATCTATAGTTTTTTTCTATCACGACAGGCTTGGATAAATTTACGTGCTAATCTCTTGCTTACGTCCGATTGATACATATGCTCCGGATGCCATTGAACAGCCCATACATAAGGGTATTCTGGATGATAAACAGCTTCTACTAAGCCATCTGTTGCCTGAGCCATCGCGACTAAATCAGGTGCTAAGTCTTTAATTGCTTGATGATGACGGCTATTGACACTTAATTCTCCTGTTTGCAACAACTCATATAAAGGCGTATCGGCATAAAGGGTCACTTGATGGATGCCTTGATCATATGGTTTTGGCATACTATGCACCAAATCAGTTGCAAATTGCGTTGGAATATCTTGATACAATGAGCCGCCAAAATACACATTTAAAATTTGTAAGCCGCGGCAAATCCCGAAAATAGGTTTGTCTGTTTTTAAAAATAACTTTATAAGAGAAATTTCCATCTTGTCGCGCATTTCACATAACACTTGGCATTCTGGACGTTTTTCTTCTCCATAAAGAGCGGGATTGACATCATGGCCACCGGTTAAAAGTAAGCCATCTAACTGCTCACATAATTGTATAAGAGTCTCTTCATCCGTGGTCAAAGGTAAAACAACTGGAATCCCGCCTGCTTGCTCAATTAATTTTTGATACTCGGGTAACATCCAAATACTTTCTAACTTTTCATCATATAAAGGAATTAGTCCAATTAAAGGGCGCATTACAATCACATCCTGTAAAATTTTGCCTTCATTCTACTCTATTCTCTTTACTTTGTCTATGGCTATGGTTAATGAGCAACCATCTCTTGGGCAATTTCATGCGCTGATAGTTGGCTTGGGTAATAAGTCGGCCAGTTTTCTAATTCATTTAGTAAGGCTTCTTGAGACTCGTTACCAAAATATAAGTGGAAATGGCCAGCTTTTTGTGGTGAAATAGCATGATCACTAAATTGTAAATATTTAAAGGCTTTTGTTTGCGAATCTTTAGCCTCAAAAAGATATCTAACTCCCCGATTGCCTGCCTGGTAGTTTAAGACTTTATAGCCTACATAGCGATAGTCACTGCTTTGTTTGCTGCCATCATCAAACGTGAAGGTGAAAGTATCGCCTTGAATCTCGATTTGTTTGACATCCGTACGATATCCTTTTTCATAATAAGCACGGTAACCTTCTGCCGTTTTTTTCGGATTTAATTTGGCTTTGTAATGAAATACTTGATCTAATTCACCTTTAGCGACCAATGGATAAACGGACTGCCAGCTACCTTGCCAGTCTTTTAAGCTACGATTTTTGATTTGGTCATCATTAAAGTAACCATTATAAACAGTTTTGGGTTTGTCCTGCGTATTTTCTTGTTTCGTGGATGGTTGCTTACTACCAGCTTTCACCAAAGCTTGCAAGTTTTGGCGCATCACGGTTAGATAGTTTTCGCCTTTTTCAATTTGTGAATTAGTCAGTCCTTCTAATGGATTTAAGACCGCTAACTTCACATTAGCTTCTTTGGCTAAGGTACGGGCAATTTTATCCTGGGCATTTTCTTCAAAAAAGATCGTTTGGACTTCATATTGTTTTACCAGTTTTTTCAATTCAGCTAATTTGCTTGCACTAGGCTCTTCTTCTGGGTTGATGCCTGCAATGGGAATTTGTTTTAATCCATATTCAACAGCTAAATATTGAAAAGCACTATGCTGGGTCACAAAATGTTTTTGCGGTAATTGACTCAGTTGTTTTTGATATTCTTGATCTAATTGCGTTAATTTAGCTAAATATTTTTGACTATTGGTTGCAAACTTTTTCTGCAGTTTTGGATATTGTTTGCTTAATTCTTTGGTAATGGTTTGTACTTGCTTTTTGGCTAGGCTAGGAGCTAACCAAACATGCGGATCAAAATCATGGTGATGATCATCTTTTCCGTGGTCATGCTCATGGGTTTCCTGAGTTCCAGGTAGTAAAATCATCTCTTTAGTCGATTGGATAAAGTTAACCTTGCTATCTTGTAAGCTCTTTTGTGTTTTACTTATCCATGTTTCCATATTCGGATCATCATAGATAATCGTTTTAGCTTGTTGCATTTTGGCAATATCTTTGGCGGATGGCTCATAATCATGTGGCTCGGTTCCAGCTGGAATCAATAATTCGACCTTTGCCTCCGAACCTACAATCTCTTTGGTAAATTCATACATCGGATAAATTGTAGTGATAATCGTTGGTTGATCACTTTTTTTCTCGGTTTGCTTGTGACATGCAGCCAACAAAAGACTGGCACAAGCGATACTGAATAGGATTATTTTTTTCTTCATAAGTTTCCTCGTTTCTTTTTTCAAATCGTAACAGTTACGTTTTATAAATTAACAAAGAACTTTTTGCTTGTCAATAGTTTATGGAAAAATATTTTTCTCATTCGACCAGTTTTTTAACGTTTATAAAAAAAGAGCCTCCATAATAAGAGACTCCTGAAATCATTACTTTAAAAAAGTAAACCTAGCAATAAACAAAGCGCATAGGCTCCGTTAAAGACGATTAAATTTTTAATAGAAATACTGAAGGTTTCGCGTTTGACTTGTTTTTTTGAAAAAATTCGTAAGTTTTTACGGATTATTGGAAATATCGCCCAAATAAAAAGAATCGTCCAATGATATAGCCCAAAAAATAAACCAATCGTCAACGTAATAAAACATAGATACATTAAAATATTAAATAGGAAAACCCCATTTTGACGACCAATATAATAAGGCAAAGTATAACGATGATTTTCAATATCTTGGTCTAAATCACATAAATTATTGGCTAACATAATATTAGCAATCGTACAAATCATCGGAATGGACGCCCAAATCACGGCTAGCACAGTCCAAAGATTACCAGTTAAGGCAAATTGCCCTGATTTTAGACTTAATTGTAACCAGAGAACTTTGCTTTGATAAATATTGATGTAAATAACCATTGTAAAAATGCCTAAGCCCATGGTCACCCCACTAAATAATTCACCCAGCGGCATACGAGAAAGTGGCACTGGACCAAATGTATAAAAGACACCGATAAAGCAGCACAAACAGCCCATCACTAAAAGCAACCAACCCGTTTTAAACGATAAATACATACCAACTAAAAAAGCAACAAAAATTAATCCAAATATAATTTGTTGCACTAATTTTTCCGGAATATGATCACGGCCAACGACATTTTCCATATACTTATATTCCTCGGATTTTGCCTTTCTAAAATCCATGTAATTGTTAATCGCTGTGGTCGCCATATCAAAACATAGCATACCGATAAAAAAAATAATGGTATTACCTACATGAAATTCATTAAAGTAACTTAGTGTAAATAGTACACCGATAACAAAGGGCGTTAAACTAGCCAATTTTGTTTTAATTTCAACCAAATCCAAAAAAGTTTTTACAGACATTTTTTTCCTCGATTCTATTTATTTAGCCATTGTATAGCCGGATTCCTTATTTAATTCAAAGGATGGCACACCTTTACTTAAATAGATTTTATCATCTTTAGTGACGAAAATCGCTTCGACTCCTTTTTGCTTATTCACAAATTTCAAGCCTTTTTGAACACCCATTGAGAAGACCGCCGTAGATAAGCCATCGCCATCAATCGAATATTTCGTAATAATCGTTACACCCGCAATATCATTATCAAACGGATAGCCAGTTTTAGGGTTGAATAAATGATGATACTTCACCCCATCGACTTCGAGATAACGTTCATAAATACCTGATGTAACCAAAGTCTGATTACTTGCTAAGACTGATCCAACTGTCACATTACGGGCTTGGTTAGGATCTTGAATACCAACCGTCCAAGGAGTATCCTTCCCACGTGGACTCTTCCCTAATACATAAACATTCCCACCTAAATCGACAATTGCTGTAGTCACATCATGTTTTTTCAATAATTTCACGACTTCATCAGCAATAAATCCTTTTGCAATCGCACCAAAATCAAGTGCCATGCCTTTTTCTTCCAAGTAGATTGTTTGTTTTTGGTCATTTAACTTGACTTTTTTGTAGTCTACTAATTTGAGTGCTGCATCAATTTCTGCCTGACTTGGTTTTCTAGCATCAGGAAAGCCAATATGCCATAACTGCGTAATTGGCCCAATCGCCATATCAAAACCACCATGAGATTCTTCACTGATTTGATACGCTTTTTTGGCCAAACGATAGACATCACTCGTGACTTTCACTGGTTTAATGCCTGCTTGAGCGTTGACTTCATCAATTTCTGAGCCTTTTTGATTAACAGTCACTTTATCTCCCAAGCTCTTTACTTTTTTAAAGGCCAGGGGTAAGACATCTTCTTTACCATCATCATAAATTCGGATATTGACATATGTACCGATTAAAAATTGATTATCCGAATAAGGTGTTTCATTGATTTTAGGTGCAGCTGCTTGTTTTTGACAGCCAGCAAGCAAGATAGTCCCTAAGACCATCACTAGCATTATGATTCTATTTTTCATAAAGTTCTCCTTACTCATTTTCTATGCTTCTTTATCATAGCGCAGAAAGTTTGTTTAGCCAATAAGTTTTTTTACTTAGAGAATTATTATTTAACTTCATTAAAGACAAAAGTTATATATTTCTAGCTAGTTATATTAAATAAAAAAAGATGGAGCGATGATTAAACACCGTTCCATCTCGTGTAGTCTTATGAAACAAAATTATTCAGTGACGATGTTGTCCACTTCGATTTTAGCAGTATCGCCTTTTTGAGCAGCGTTGATTAATTGAGCTGCATAAATCTTGAAGCTGTCAGAACTATGAGTAGCACCAGTAACTACTTCCACTTTATTCACTGAAGGTTCTTCTCCGTTCATCGCTTTTACTAATTCTTCATTCAATTGAGGAATGTAAGTCTTAGGAGCTGTACCTGATTTTTCTTGCATTGATTTGTTATATTCTTCATCATCTTGTTTAGATTTACCGTCTTTATTAATGTAATCATATTTAGATTCAGTTAATTTACCATCTTTTACAGTGATTGAGAATACAACTCGGTAGTTATGAGAATAGTTCTTTTCTTCTAAAGTATAAGTACCGTCTTTCAAAGCAGCACCGTTGTCGATTTCGATTGTATCAGTTTTACCAGCTTGAGCAGCTTGGATTAATTGTTGTGCATAGTTCTTAAAGCTTTCTGATGAATGAGTGGCTCCAGTTACAACAGCTACATTAGCATTTTGTCCTTCAACTAATTCTTTATTTAATTGAGGAATATAAGTTTCTGGGTCAGTGCCAGATTTAGCTTTCATATTTTTATTGTAATCAGCGTCTTTCGTTTTAGATTCGCCTTTTTCATTTACATTGTCATAACTAGATTCAGTAATTTTACCATCTTTTACAGTAATAGAAAATACTGTACGGTAACCATGTTCATAGTTCTTTTCTTCAAGTTTATATGTACCGTCTTTAAGATCTGCTCCAGCCACTTTTTTGGTTTCTTTAGCTTCTTCTTTTGAGCTAGATGATTTTGCCACACTTGATGAAGACGCAGTTGATGATGAAGCTGTGTCTTTCTTGTCGTTACCACCACAAGCAGCTAACAATAAGGTTGATAAAGCTAGTGTGGTAAATCCGGTTAAAATTTTCTTCATTTTCATTGCAAAGTTCCCCTTTACTACTTTTTTCACAAACGAAATTGTGAAATCGTTTGTTTACACTCTTATTCTATAACATTAATCGAATTTGTCAACCGCTATCATTGCTATTTTTCCAAATTCTTTTACTTTTCACAGAATTCTAATCGTCTTATTCAAAATCTGTGAAAAAACAGTTCAGAAGTTAGACAAATTTTATAAATTCTTATATAATGTAGTAGATTATGCAATGATCAATTTATACTATTTATTATTCAAGGAGCGAATTTACTTATGGCAAAAGAAAAAGTAATTGTTATAGGTGCCGGTTATTCTGGTGTAGCTGCTACAAAACTTTTATCTAAAAAGCTAAAAGGTACAGACACACAAATCACTTTAATCGATCGTCATTCTTACCATACAATGATGACTGAATTGCATGAAGTGGCTGGTGGTCGTGTAGAACCTACAGCTATCCAATACGACCTACAACGTTTATTCTGCCACAACAAAAATGTTGAAATTGTGACAGACACTGTTACTGGTATCGACAAGGAAAACAAGGTTGTTCAAACAAAAATGGGTGAATATCCATTTGACCACTTAATCATCGGTATGGGTGGCGAACCAAACGACTTTGGTACACCTGGTGTTAAAGAAAACGGTTTTACACTTTGGTCATTTGAAGATGCTTTGAAGATCAGAAAACACATTGAAGACATTGTTGAAAAAGCTGCTATTGAACCAGATGCTGAGAAACGTAAAGCAATGTTAACTTTCGTAGTCTGTGGTTCTGGTTTTACCGGTATTGAAATGGTCGGTGAATTAATGGACTGGCGTGATCGTTTAGCTAAAGACTTCAAGTTAAGCAAAGATGATTTCACACTTAAAGTTGTTGAAGCAATGCCAACTATCTTAAACATGTTAGACCGTGGTGGTGCAGCTAAGGCTGAACGCTACATGAAAAAACATGGTGTTGAAATCTTAACTGAGTCACCAATCGTTGAAGTAGCTAAAGATCATATCGTCTTAAAAGATGGTAGCACTATTCCAACATATACTTTAATCTGGACTGCTGGAGTTAAAGCGACTTCTGATGCAGCTGACTTCGGTATTGAAAAAGCGCGTGCCAACCGTTTAGTAGCAAACCAATACATGCAAGCAAAAGGCTACGAAGATAAAAACATCTATATTATCGGTGACTTAGTATACTATGAAGAAACTCCGGGTAAACCAACACCTCAAATCGTACAAGCAGCTGAACAAACTGCGCACTGTGCGGCAGAAAATGTTATCGCATCTATTAAAGGTGGCGAAAAACACCCATTCAAGAGTAACTACCAAGGTTTCATGGTTTCAATCGGTTCTCGTTATGGGGTAGCTAACCTATTTGGTAAAATCAAATTATCCGGTTTCTTTGCAATGTTTATGAAACACGTTGTGAACTTGAAATACTTCTTTGATATTCGTTCTGGATATTACATGTTCCAATATATCATGCATGAATTCTTCCATATCAAGGATGAAAGAAATATTATGCGTGGTCACTCATCACGTTATGGTAATGTTTTATGGAGCGTACCATTACGTATCTTCTACGGATTCATGTGGTTAATCGAATCTATGAAGAAAGTCTTAGGTGATAATGGTCATTTATTCCAACCAAGTACATGGTTTGGTGAAGGTTCATGGTTTACTGATCACATTGTCTTCCCATTCCCATGGTTGCAAGAACAAGCTGCAACAACTGGTGCCTCAGCTGCTGCAGGAGGATCTGGTGCTGCTGAAGTGACAAGTGCTGCTAGTGGCGCTGCTGCAAGCGGTGGTGGTGAAGCTGCGACTCAAGCTGCTCACTTTGGATTTAGTTATGCTTACGGCGAACAACCAATGCAAGTGTTAGATCACATGCCAAAATGGTTCGAAAGTATCATGAAATTTATGATGCCTAATAAAGAAGTTGCTTTATTCTTCCAAAAATTCATGACAATTGTGGAAATTGGTATTGCTTTAGCCTTAATCGTTGGTCTATTCACTTGGTTAGCAAGCGCGACAACCGTAGCCTTAGTCGTGGCCTTCTGTCTATCAGGTATGTTCTTCTGGGTAAATATTTGGTTTATTCCAGTTGCTATTGCCTTGATGAACGGTTCTGGTCGTGCCTTTGGTCTTGATCACTGGGTAGTTCCTTGGTTACAACGTAAACTAGGGCACTGGTGGTATGGCGATGTCAAATCGAGATACTAAGCACTAAAAGATAAATCTTTTTAGGAAAACTGAGACAAGCTGTTTCAGTTTTCCTTCTGTTTAATAGACGAATTAAATGCTTAGTTCGCCTATTAAACAGATGATTAAAGGAGATATTTTGTGGATTTCAAAACATTTTTTAAAAAGAGTCGCATGAAGCGTTGGGATTTTATCATCCTTATTAGTTTGGTGATTCTCTCTTTTATTCCGATTCTCATTTTTAGTATCTATCAAGCTAAAATCAATGAAGTTACCTATCAAGCCATCGTCAAAGTAGATGGAAAACAAGTCAAGACTTTTGATTTAAGTGAAAATGGACAACACTACACCTATCGTTATGAAGATAAGGATGGAGATTATAATATTATTGAAGTGAATCGTAATCAAATACGGATGAAAGAAGCCAATTGCGGCGATCAAATCTGTGTTAAGCGTGGCTGGATTAAAAAACCGGGGGAAACCATCGTCTGTTTACCTCATAAATTAGTCATCGAAATCCAGTCCTCAGATGGGAGTGAATCTGGTAGCGTCATTTATTAGCTGCTTTTACTTATGGTACAATCAAAACTAAAAACGATGGTCTATATCTCTTTACTTGTGGCTCAAGCTTTAGTGATTGGACTAATTGAAAATATGATTCCCTATCCTTTTGGTTTTGCACCAGGAGCGAAAATGGGGCTAGCCAATCTAATTACGATTATCGCCATTTTTACCTTATCCAAGCGCGAAACTATCACGCTGATTGGCTTGAGACTTTGCTTATCAACCTTACTTGGTGGTACGGTTTCGACTTTTCTATATAGTTTTTCTGGAGCGGTACTCAGCTATATCGGCATGATGCTTGTCAAATCTCTTGGACCAAAGAGAGTCAGCATTATTGGGATTAGCGCCACAGGAGGCTTTATGCATAATGTGGGCCAACTCGTGATGGCCTCCCTTATTGCACAATCATGGACCGTCATGCTCTATTTACCAATGCTTTCCTTTTTAGGGATTCTTTCAGGGATTGCCATTGGTGTCTGTGCCAATTATTTATTTATGCACGTGCGGACCTTGCAAAGATTTCAGATGGAACGCGATCGACAAACACAACAAAATTGGTCAAGTCAATTAATTGGAAAGGATTTGATTTAGATGAAATTACATCCCATGTGGCAAAATTATCCACAATTAGTTCCTGAATTAAATCAGACCATTGAACTGATGGAACAATCCGTGAAATTAAAAAATAAAGCTGTCGAAAAAGCAGTATTAGATATGATTCATTCTGGCGGTAAACTGTTGAGACCGGCTTATCAACTACTTTTTTCACAATTTGGGGAAGAACAAGACCGTAAAAAAGCCATTTGTCTTGCTGCAGCCATCGAAATGCTACATACTGCGACTCTCATCCATGACGATATTATTGATGAAGCCGATATTCGTCGCAAACTGCCTACTATTCGCAAACAATTTGATAATTCGACTGCTGTTTATGCTGGGGATTATCTTCTTATCAGTTGTTTTAAATTATTAGCTGACTATACCCAATCCATGCGTAGTTTACAGTTAAATTCGCGCAGTATGGAAAAAATACTTGATGGTGAATTAGGTCAAATGAATGATCGCTATCAAATTGATGTCACGATTGATGATTATTTAGAAAATATTTCTGGAAAAACGGCTGAACTTTTTGCCCTAAGCTGTGGAATTGGTGCTTTAGAAAGTGGTTGTAGTGAAGCTTTCAGCAAAAAATGTGGCGAAATTGGGCTAAATATTGGCTTAGCTTTCCAAATTATTGATGATATTTTAGACTATACGAAAACGCCTGAAGGTATTGGCAAACCAGTCTTGGAAGATGTGCGTCAAGGTGTTTATTCCTTGCCTCTAATCTATGCTTTAATGGAGAATAAACAAGCACTATTACCTTATTTAAGTAAAAAAGAAAATATGTCGCATGAAGATGCCCAAACAGTTTTTGATATTGTTCATCAAACAAGCGCTATTCAAAAAGCTCAAGTTTTGGCCGCTAAATATACCGATAAAGCACTAAAAGGTATTGCAAAACTACCTGATAATCAAGTACAAACCAAAGAAAATTTAGCGCGTCTAACTAAGGCTATTTTAACTCGTGAAAATTAAACAAAAAGTCAGTCCTCTCACAATACAGAGATGACTGACTTTTTTTATGCTCGTAGCTGTCCAAGTCGATTTACAACCTTTTTTGACGGTGTAAATCGACTAGCTACTTCGGCGTATAAGCCACCCCGTCTGGGAAAGTCTTTACTTTTTGGACTTTCCCGACGTGTTGGACAGACCTTATCCGCTCGTAGCTGTCCAAGTCGATTTACAACCTTTTTAATCTGTGTTCGGCAGCTAGACATTGTGAAATTCGCCCTCCCGCTTGAGAAAATCTCCTTTCATCCGATTTTCTCAGCAGTAGGTAACACATGAATTTTCTCGTATTTGACCAAGTTGATTGATAACCTTTTGCTTGTAGCTAATCGACCCTTCTCACATCCTTTTAATCTATGTTCGGCAGCTAGACATTGCGAAATTCGCCCTACCGCTTGAGAAAATCTTCTTTCATCCGATTTTCTCAGCGGCAGGTAAGCACACGAATTTCTTCATGTCTAAGCAAGCTGCCTCACATCCTTTTTATCTCCAACATAGTCCTTGGCTGTGTAAGACTTCCATGATATCATCGCGGCCTATAATGCTTTCTTGCAATTTGCTACCAGCGATTTGATTGGTAAAGGAATCAATTCTTTGGTTCGCATTTCGTAAATCATAGTAAGTTTGCACGACTTCATCATATTCTTTTAAGTCACTTAATTTAAAGTCTTTAGGATATTCATTTTCAAATACGATTTTATCTAATGGTAATCTTGGTTTTAATTGTGGTTCTTGATCAGGAATCCCTACTTGAATCCCTAATACTGGATAGGTCATTTTAGGTAAATCCAACACTTTAATTAGCTCTTTTGGTTGATTATTGATACTACCTAAAAGTACTGCACCAAGCCCCATACTTTCGACTGCATTCATCATATTTTGAATAGCTAAAGTCGCATCTTGCATCGCTTGGAAAAAGACATCAGTGGAATGCAAGCGACCATCATCCTCACCTTTTTGCAAGCGAATTTGTTGATTACGATATAGATCCGCAATAAAGATAAATAATTCGCCATTTAAGCCGACATACGGTTGTTTGCTGATATGACGAATTTGTTCACGCTTGGTCTCATCCGTGATATGCAGTACACTAAATTGTTGGAAGAAATTACTTGTCGATGTTTGACGCGCAACTTCTAGTAAAGTCTTGATTTGTTCATCTGAAAGATTTGCTGCTTTAAATTTACGGATACTTCGATGTTTCAATTGATGTTCAATGGTTTGATTCACCATAATCACTTCCTCGTCACTATACTTAAACCATGTATTAAATCAGCTGCTAAATCATGGGCATCTTCAATCCCAATTGATAAACGCAATAAGTCTGGCGTTAAACCATAAGCAAGACGTTCTGCTTCAGGAATGTCCGCATGGGTTTGCGTCGTTGGATAAGTGATCAGACTCTCTACCCCACCTAAACTTTCCGCATAAGTAAATAATTTTAGATGCTCTAAAAACGGACCGACTTTACTTTCATCAGTGATTTTAAAACTCACCATTGCGCCCACACCTGGATAAAAGACTTCTTTGACTGCAGGATGATTTTTCAAAGCTTCGACTACTATTTTAGCATTCTTTTCTTGTTGATTAAAGCGTAAAGGTAAGGTTTTCAAACTGCGGATAAATAACCAACAATCAAATGCAGCTAAAGTCGGACCGGTTGTATTAGCCAAATATAATAAACGTTCTCCGAGTTCTTGCGTTTTGGCGACCACCACACCCGCTAAGATATCGTTATGCCCAGCTAAGAATTTAGTTGCTGAATGTACGACTAAATCCGCTCCTTGCGTTAATGGCTTTTGACGTAAAGGCGTTAAAAAAGTATTATCGACAATGGTTAATGCCCCTTTTGACTTAGCAATCTCAGCCACACGCTTGATACTTACTTCACGCATTAAAGGATTGGTTGGTGTTTCGATAAAGACGGCACTAATATTCTCGGTGATTTGCGCTGCTAATTCTTCCTCAGTATCAAAGTAAAGAAACTTTGCAATGCCTTGACGTTCAATTTCTTTAAAATAGCGATACGAGCCACCATAGAGGTCACGCGAAACTAAAAATGAGCTCCCTGCTGGAAAAAGTTGGAAAACCAATTGAATGGCACTCATACCGGATGAAGTAACAATCGCTTGGGCTCCTTCCTCTAACTTGGCTAATCCTTCTTCTAAAATAGCTCGGGTAGGATTTTTGGTTCTAGTATAATCAAAGCCCGTACTATGACCGAATTTTGGATGAGAGTAAGTCGTTGATAAATGTATCGGTGCACTGACAGCCCCAGTTTGCTCGTCTACACGATTACCTAATTGTGCTAAAAATGTTTCAATATTTTTTCCCATAGTTGTCATTACCCCTGTCCTTTTTATTGTTTCAATGCTGCGATTAATTGATCTAGCGCTTGTTTGATATTTGCGGGTGTCGTTGCCAAATTAAAGCGAATAAAATCTTTGGCATCATGGGCAAACCAATCCCCAAAATCAACAGCTAACTTTGCTTGATCTTGAACCACTTCTTTAGTAGTACGACCGTTTAATGCTTGTGATAAATCAATCCACAATAGATAAGTTCCTTGTAACTCGCCTACTTTTACACTTGGCACGGCTGCTTCAAGGTTTGTTTTGATATATTGATAATTATGGTAAATGACATCAATCAGTGCTGCTAACCATTCATCACCATTTGCATACGCTGCTTGGGCTGCCACTTGGCCAATTAAGCTAGATTCTGTTTGGCGATTTACTTTGGCATAAGCACGATATTGTTTACGTAATGCTTCATTTGGAATCCAGATATGTGAATTTAATAGACTCGCTAAATTGAATGTCTTAGAAGGCGCATTTAATACAATGAGATGATCTAAAAAGGCTCCTTCATTCACGGAAATAACTGAAGTAAAGGTTTGTCCAGGCATCATAAAATCACTATGAATTTCATCGGCAATCACTAATACCCCATGTTTTTGACAAATGGTTAATACAGCCGCTAATTCTTCTTCACGCCATACACGACCTACAGGATTATGTGGGGAACATAGAATAAATAATTTCACTTTTTCTGCAACTACTTTGGCCTCAAAATCAGCTAAATCCATTTCATAATGTCCATCTACATTTTTCAGTGGACTATTGATTAATTTACGTTGTTTGTCTTTGATGGCATTACTAAAAGGATAGTATACTGGACGTTGAATCATCACAGCTTCTCCTTTTTCGGTAAAACAATCGACTAAATCATAAATTGCTTGTACGACTCCTGTTGAAAATTGTAGCCATTCTTCTTTAAAAGGGGTATTTTCATGGCGTGCTTGCCAACCTAAATAAGTATTGAAGTACTCCTTATCGACACCGGAATAACCAAAAATACCATGGGCAATTCGTTTCGTCAAAGCGTCCGTTACTGCTTTAGGTGTCGCAAATTCCATATCCGCTACCCATAAAGGCAATAAATCCGCATCGCCAAATCGTTCTTCAAGGGCATCCCATTTTAAGGAATTGGTTTTTTTTCTTTCTCTGGCATATTCATGAATAAATGTTTGTTGGTCCATCTTTTCACTCCGTTCTTTAGATTTATCGATTAATATTAGTATACTCAAGCTTTTTATGGCTTTCAATGATATGACTAGATAGAAAATATTTATCACCAAAAAACCATTCTTCAAGCTACAATTAAACTCAAAGAATGGTTTTCAACACTAGTCTTCCGTTTTTTTGCGATATTCTTCCATTTTACTTTGGAAGTATTTTTCCGTCTGTCCATAAGCAGTAAAGGTAATCGCATTGGCCCCTGCATTAATTGTTTCCATGATTTGCTCGTCGGTCTTACCACCAGATGCCATAATTGGAAAAGTAGGATAGCTTTCACGAATCCAACGAACCAGTTTTGCGGTATCTTTACCACCAGCTACATTAAAGATATCCACACCTGCTTCAATTAACTTTCCTAAATCTCTTTTATCATTAACCACAGTATAAATAATTGGGATATCCACTGTATCATTGACGGCTTCAATGGTTTCAACTGAGGTCGGCCCATTTAGCACCACACCATAAGCGCCATGTTCTTCCGCAAAAGTTCCTAGTCTAGCTGAACGCTTACCTGAAGTTAGGCCTCCACCAATTCCTGCGAAAATAGGTACTTGGGCTACTTGAGAGATAGCGGATAAAATTCTAGTATTGGGCGTCCATGGATAGACGGCTAAAATCGCATCCGCATCATTATTTGCAATCAAAGCAACGTCCATCGTGTAAATAATACTTTTGATTCTTTTGCCGTATATACTAATTCCTGAAGCGTTGCGAATGACTTTAGGTAAATGCACCACACTTTGACGCAATTCAGAAAATAATTCAGGCATTTGTTTGGTTTGTTTGTCTTCTCTATTTGTCAACATTTTCACCTCATTCACTTATGATAGGGTTGGTTATGAATAATACGAAAGGCGCGATAAATTTGTTCTGTTAACATGACCCGCATTAATTGATGAGGAAAAGTCATCTTACCAAAAGAAATCTGCGCATTGCTTCGTTGAATCACGGCTGGCGACAATCCAAGTGAACCTCCTATGACAAAGACAAGTTGACTTTTCCCTTGAATACCTAGATTTTCGATTTTTTGGGCAAAAGCTTCACTACTTGGATTTTTTCCTTCTATCGCTAAGGCAATCACATATTCTTGATCTTTAATTTTAGCTAAGATTCGTTCGCCTTCTTTATCTTTAATTTGCATCATTTGTGTTTCGCTTAAATTTTCCGGCGCTTTTTCATCCGCTAGCTCAATGACTTCCACTTTTGCATAGGCTTGTAGACGTTTTAGATATTCTTGCATCGCCTGTACTAAATACTTCTCCTTTAATTTACCGACACCAATAATTTTGATATTCATTACATAATCCTTTCATTTAATCTATTCAAAACTATTATAACTATTTTTATTCTTTTTGACTAATCAGAATAGCCAAAAAGTTATCCACTATTTTCCCACAGCTTTATCCACATTATGCACAGAATTATCCACACCATTGTGGCAATAAATACTTAAATCCCCCCTTTTTTAGCACGAACATCTGTTTTATCTATCTTTTTCACATTTTCCACAGCATTGTGGATAACTTCAAATTTTTTATCCTCAAACCTTGTCCACAAATTGTGAATACAGTAAAATGAATATTAAGAAAATTCTTCAAAAATTTACAAACTTTTTACCCAATCCTCTTCATATTTTTTTCATAACTTCGCGCTAAGATAGGATTGTAAATAAGGAATACATAAAAACGTAAATAAATGAAACATACTTAACGTTGGGAGACAGAACAACTTAAGTCAGAGGAGGAAAAAATTTATGAGTAGAAGAAAAAATTCAAATACAATTATGAAAAGATTTGGTATCGGCATTTGTAGCGGTGTGATTGGTGGTGCACTTGCTTTTGGTGGGATGTACGCAGTCACCGGAATGAATAATGCGACTAGCTCAACAGGCATTCAAAGTGCACAGAATGCAACTAAAGTTCAAAATGTGAAATATAATGTAGAAAGCGACGTAACAAAAGCGGTCTCTAAAGTACAAGGCGCAGTCGTTTCAATCATTAATTTACAAAATCAAAACGCACAAGGCACGGGCGGTTTAGAAGATTTCTTTGGTGCCCAACAAGGAAATAGTAGCAATCATAATAGCGGCACTTTGGAAACAGCCAGTGAAGGTAGTGGCGTAATTTATAAAAAAGAAGGTAAATATGCTTATATTGTGACAAATAATCACGTGGTTGAAGGTCAAAATGCGTTACAAGTCTTACTAGCAGACGGTACCAAAGTCGATGCTGAATTAGTTGGTACGGACAGCTATACTGACTTGGCGGTAATCAAAATTGCTAGTGATAAAGTTTCAACGGTTGCTACTTTTGGAGATTCAGATAGTCTAAAAGTTGGTGAACCTGCCATCGCCATCGGATCACCATTAGGAACCGATTATGCCAACTCAGTGACTGAAGGAATTGTTTCTTCTTTAAATCGTCAAGTCGTGAGTGAAAATGATTCCGGCCAAGAAGTCAATATCAATGCCATCCAAACTGATGCAGCCATTAACCCTGGTAACTCTGGTGGTCCATTAATTAATATTGCCGGTCAAGTTATTGGAATTAACTCAAGTAAAATTGCTACCACTTCAACCTCAAGTTCTGGTGTAAGTGTTGAAGGTATGGGCTTTGCAATTCCAAGTAATGATGTAGTCAATATTATTAACCAACTAGAACAAAGTGGGAAAGTGACTCGTCCTGCTTTAGGTGTTAGAACCGTTGATTTGAATGCTTTATCTGATCAACAAAAAACGAACATCTTAAAAGTACCTAGCTCATTAAATGAAGGTGTCGTGCTTGCTCAAGTCAATAGTGCTACTCCTGCAGAAAAAGCTGGCTTGAAACAATATGATGTCATTACTGAAATTGATGGCGAAAAGGTCAACGATGGCACTGCTTTAAGAGCGGCTCTTTATAAAAAACAAGTCGGTGACAGCATTAAAGTGACTTACTATCGTGGCAACGACAAAAAGACAACCACCGTACATCTAACAGTAGACCAATCAATTAATGAAAGTAAATAAGAAAAAAGGAAATAGCCAACGTTGAATGGCTATTTCCTTTTTTTATGTAATCACAGCTTCTTCATAACCTTATTCGCTCGTAGCTGGTCGACCCTTCTCACAATCTTATTTGACGGTGTTCGAAGGGTAGCTACATCGGCGTATAAGCCACCCCGTCTGGGAAAGTCTTTACTTCTCGGACTTTCCCGACGTGTTGGACAACCTTATCCGCTCGTAGCTGGTCGACCCTTCTCACAACCTTATTAAAATATAATATTTTCTTTTATTGCTTCCAGGTCTTTAATCAATATTTTTCGTTTGCTCATCTCAATAGCACCCGAATCTTTCAACTGCTGCATCATACGGTTAACACTGCTAGCTGAAGCAATGCCACAAAAATGCGCAATCTCTTCATTAGTGACCACAAAATCGATTAAAATCCCTTCAGAAGTTTCAACGCCAAAACTTTCATATAAATCATATAATTGCGTGCAAACTGCGCCAAATTTACCATTCATCAGCATTTGTTGCAGTTTTTTCATCGCATAAAGCAGACGTACTCGGTAATAATCCTTTACATAAAGTTGCAATTCTTTACTTTCATTGACATCTTTCCAAAACTGTACCCGGTCGATTTGATATAGTTCTGCTTTTTCAGATTCAATTCGGATATTAAATGGTGAATCGGTAAACTGAGAATACTCATCTTTCAACAGTGATACAATTTCCAGACCTGTGATATAGCGTAGATTAAATTCGCGACCATCTCTAGAAATGACGGAGGTTTTAATGATTCCATCTTTTAAAATATAAACATAGCGATCCTGAATACCTTCATACATTAAATACTTTTTCTTTTCCTTTACTACAACAGGAAAATTTCCCTTGTTTAAATACTTTTGCAATATTTGGTCATCCATCAAAAACTCCCCCACTCAATCCACTTTTTCATTCACTTTCAGAAAAACTTTCATTCTTTATTAAACTGATTATACCGCAAAACTCAACAACATTTGTATATATTCTTTGTGAAATTTAAATGTTTTTTACAATTTTTTATAGCAAAGTCGCATTTTTTGTTTATCAAATGCGTGTATAGTAGGCTCACAAGTGATTGATAATCCCACTGAGGTGCGTTTTTCCCTTGATTTTTATGACCTTCTATCAATTTCTTTTTACATAAAACATCCCATATTCAAACGCATCTCGGGGCTTATTCACTTTTAAAAAATGAAAATAGAATGATTATTTATTCACAATCTATTTTCAAAAAAATGAAAAAAGGAGTATGAGAAATCTCGTGGAAAATTCAGTAGACAAACTATTTAACAAAGGGTTCATCAGTATTACCCTGATTAACTTCGTCGTGTATCTGGTGTATTACCTATTAATGGTGATTATCGCCGTAATTGCCCAAGACCAATTACAAGCAACTCTAGGTCAAGCCGGACTTGCTTCTGGTATTTATATCATCGGAACTTTATTGGCACGATTATTTATGGGGAAAAAACTAGAACTAATTGGTCGTAAAGCTGTCTTACGTTATGGCGCACTATTTTATTTATTAACGACGATTGCTTACCTTTATATTCCAAGCATTCAAATTTTATATCTAGTACGTTTATTAAATGGTTTTGGTTATGGTACAGTTTCAACAGCTACTAATGCGATTGTTACAGCTTATATTCCAGAATCAAAACATGGTGAAGGGATTAACTACTATGGTTTAAGTACTAGTTTAGCCGCTGCCATTGGTCCATTTATCGGAATGATTTTACTAAACAATACAAGCTTTTACTTTATTATTATTTTTTCAATTGTCCTTATTTTACTTACTTCAATTGCTTGTTTTGTCTTTCCTGTTAAAAACATCCAAATTACCAAAGAACATCGTGAAATGCTTGAATCTTGGAAACTAAATACCTTCCTTGAAAAGAAAGTTGGATTTATTTCAGGAATCGCCTTTATTATGGGTGTTGCTTATTCTTGTGTCTTATCTTTCCTTTCTTCTTATGCGAAGGAAATCCATTTAGTTACCGCAAGTTCATTTTTCTTTGTCGTCTATGCATTAGTCATTACTGCAACTCGTCCAATGACCGGTCGTATTTTTGATGCGAAAGGTGAAAATTATGTTATGTATCCTAGCTACTTATTTTTAACACTTGGCTTATTTTCACTAAGTATTACAAATTCTAGCTGGTTATTACTATTCTCTGGTGCATTAGTCGGCCTAGGCTATGGCACATTTATGTCAAATGGACAAGCTGTATGTCTCAAAACTTGTGATGGCCATCATATTGGAATTGCTTTATCGACTTACTTTATCGGCTTGGATCTAGGACTTGGCGTGGGACCTTATATTTTAGGTGAACTTCATCAATTCTTGAATTTCCCACAACTATACTTTGTTTCAGGTCTATTACCAATTGTTTGTGCTGTCCTTTATAAATTATTCTACAGACCAAAATATGCTAACAATAAAATCATCGAAATCTCAACAGAAAGTAAAGGTGCTTAATTATGAATAACAATGATTTACAAACATTAATCGTCCAATTACTTAGAAAACTAGATGAAACCAATGAACGCTTAGAAAATTTAGCTTATCGTGAAGAACAACGCCAATCTGAAGAAGAAAACTATCTAAGCGCCATTAGAAGAGCAATCCAAAACGACAATATAATAGGATAAGGTTGTAAATCGACTTGGTCAGCTACGAGCGGATAAGGTTGTCCACCCCGTCGGGAAAGTCCGAGAAGTAAAGACTTTCCCAGACGGGGTGGCTTATACGCCGAAGTAGCTAGTCGATTTACACCGTCAAATAAGGTTGTGAGGCAGCTTGGAAAGCCTAGAAGAAATTGCAGTGCTTACCTCCCGCTGAGAAAATCGGATGAAAGGAGATTTTCATAAGCGGGAGGGCGAATTTCACAATGTCTAGCTGGCTCACACCGTCAAATAACGTTGTGAGCCAGCTCGCTTAGAAAAAAAGAAGTGGTCCAAAGTATCGGGCCACTTCTTTTTTGATTATGCTAATACAAATTCTGAACCAACAATTGCATCTGGTCCTAATTCTAAAATACCACGTTTCATTGGGGCATTTGGTAATTGAAGTTCGCGGGCTGAACAAATCATACCAAAGCTCTTTTCTCCACGTAATTCGCCAGACCAAATCATCATTCCATCTGGCATCATCGCACCTGGCAAAGCAACTACGACTTTTAAATTTTTGCGAATATTAGGTGCACCACAAACAATTTGTAGGCTTTCGTGTTTGCCATCAAAATCAATTTGTGTAATAGATAAATGATCACTATCAGGATGTGGCACGCATTCTTTCACAAAACCGACCATAAATTTTGGACTAGCATCATAAGTCAAACTTTCCGCAAAGCCAGATTTTTGTAATTCTTCATTCAATACGCCTACTTGCTCTTGTGTTAATTTCACTTGACCTTGAGCTGTTAAGGGTAAATAAGTTGAAACTTCAAAGAAATTATAACCCACAATGGTGCCATCAACGGTTTTAATTTGGGCAACATTGCCTTTTCTTTCTACCGTTTGTTCCAAATTTTTATCATTTGCGCAGATAACCATCAAGCAGTCGCCGACATGCGCTCTATTATAAGCAAAAATCATTCTCTTTTCTCCTTTACTTTTCATACACATAGGCTATCTTATCAAAGAAAAAGCTAGGCGTAAAGATACAACTACCACCTAGCCGAAAAAATGTGCCCACGTACCTGATTCGATGATAATCATGATACCAAGACCAATATAAACTGCCGCCATAACCCAGCGACCAAAATGTTCTAAAAATTCACTTACAAAAGTTAATTGGGCCAATGCTTTTCCTAAAATAATTAAGAGGATAATATTTAATTCAAAAATAACTAAAGTTCCAATTACTTTAGCTGCCGATAGGGTTAAGAAGTAAGGCGTAAATAAACCAATATTATCCGCCCCACAAGAAGCGAAGGCAATCAAAGCGACCGTCCATAATAAATTTTTATCCTTGCGCGTCGACAAGGTTGCTTCGACTTTTTCTTCATCATCATCGCCAAAAAATAAATATTTCAATCCAAAGCCCAGCGGAATTAAGCCTAAAAAGCCTAAGATCCAATGTTGAGGTACAAAATGCAACACAAAGGCTAAAAATAAGCTGACAACAATTAGACCATTTGAACCAATGAATTGGCCCGCAGCAATTTTTTTTGCTTGCTTTTTACTCGAATAGCGATTATTAACCAACATCAAGATGACTAACAAATCTAAGGCAGTCGACCAGTATAGGACACTGGAAGTAAGTACAAAAGACAATATTTTCACCTACATTTCACTAAGTAATGACAAGTACCACTATATTACTCAAATGGTACGACTAAACAATCACAACGCGCCTCACGCACAAGATAACTAGCGACACTTCCTAACATTAATTTTTCAAGAGTGTGCAATCCTGATTGGCCAACAACGATTAAATCTACCTGATAAGTTTCAACTAATTTATGCGTCAATATCAATCGTGGCGAGCCGCGATAAACAAGGGATTTGACAGGTGCAAAGTGATGAAATTGCGCATAATCTTCACACTCACGCAATAAATTTACCGCTTTAGCCTCTTCTTTAGCCAAAATATCTTCATTTAATGGCACAAATTCTAACATTTTAGGTAGTTGTTGATCAATCACATGCACAGCTAACAACAAAGCTTCATTGCGTTTGGCTATGGATACAGCTTTTTCAAAGGCCCGAAATGCTTGCGGCGATCCATCAATCCCAACTAAGATACAGCGATATTCTTGCACCTGTCATCCCTACTTTCAATCCTTATAGATTAGCTAAAAAATCCTCAATTTCTGCTTTAGTTTTGCGATTTTTATTAACCAGACGACCTAACTCTTTGCCATCTTCAATCACAACAAAACTAGGAATGCCGAAAATATTCCATTTACTTGCGACATCGATAAATTCATCACGATCCACTTGAATAAATTGATATGCTGGAAAGTCGGCTTCAATTTCAGGCATAGCTGGTTTAATAAAACGACAATCTCCGCACCAATCTGCTGTAAAGAAAAAGACGTTTTTGCCCTTTTCCACATAAGTTGCTAATTCTTCTAAACTTTTTGGAATAATCATCTACTTTGCTCCTTACTTATCAAATAATATGGTATCAACTGTTGAACGATCTAACCCTCGTAGAACTTGGATTAAGAATTCACGAGCTGCTTCAAAGTCTTTAATGCTAAACATGGTTTGATGCGTATGGATATAACGCGCAACTACGCCAATTGTGGTTGATGGAATTCCTTCATTGGCTTTATGCGCAGCTCCTGCATCGGTACCACCACCTGAGACAAAATATTGATAAGGAATATTGTGGGTACTTGCAGTGTCTAATAAATATTCTCTAAATCTAGGCAATAAAATATGACCTGGATCTAAAATACGTAAAAGTGTTCCTTCCCCTAAATGACCGAAAGTACCGTTTTTAGTGACTAAATCATCTGCTGCTGAACAATCCAAAGCAAAGAATAAATCTGGTTTGAATTTTGTCACAGAAGCACTAGCCCCACGCAAACCAACTTCTTCTTGGACATTCGCACCGGCAATCAATGTATGCCCTAGTGTTTCATTTTGTAAAGCTTCTAAGGCTTCTAAAACTAAAGTACAACCAAAACGATTATCCCAAGCTTTTGAAATAATATTTTTTTGATTGGCCGTCATAATCGTTTTTACATCAGGCACAATGGTATCACCTGGTAATACACCAAAACTCAAGGCTTCTTCTTTAGATTCAAAACCGGCATCAAATAAGATATCCGTCACTTGCACATTTGCTTGAGCACCCTTGCCACGTAATAAATGTGGTGGAATAGATGAAGAAATACAGGGATAGTTGCCTTTTGCTGTTTTTAAGACAAAACGCTGTGCAGAAACAACATAAGGATTCCAGCCTCCTAGTGGTGAGACCTTAAATAATCCACGATCCGTAATTTGTGTCACCATAAAACCTACTTCATCCATATGAGCCGCAATCATAACTCTTGGGGCCTCTTCACTTTGCGCATGACGAATCCCAAAAATACCACCTAGACGATCTTGGGCAATCTCATCTACTAAAGGCGTCATTTTTTCACGCATATAAGCACGAATATCCCCTTCAAAACCACTTGTACCGGTTAATTCTGTTAATTCTTTAATCCGTTGAAATGTTTTTTCGTTCACTACAACTCTCACCCTTCTAAAGTAATATCACATTTATTATACCTTTTTCATTTCCATTCGCCAAATACTTACAACAATCGCTTCTTGAATATTTTAGGCTTTCTTTCTTAACTAGGAATTTTCATGAAATTTTGCTATAATAATAGAAAAAATTAGAAAAACAGGTGAATGCTATTGAGTATCCAGTCACAATTTAGAAATGGTCTAGCTATCGGTATTGGCGTTGGTTTATTAAGCGGTTTTGTCTCAGCTAGTTTCACCAAAAAAGATAAACTGCTCCAAGCTGACCATATCTTACAAAAAATAAAAGATGCTTTTTTACTAGAAGGGCCCATTGAAGGTAGTTGGATTGAACATACCATGCAGCCTTATCAAAAATTTGCAGTAAAAACCCAAGGCTATTCTGGGGGAATTACTCGTTTTGAAGATGACCAGCTCGTGACTTATGAGTTTCTTGCAGATGCCAAAACAGGGGCTATCTTAGAGTTAAATCGGATGTAATCATAGCCAATCTAAGTTTGAATCACTTGGATTGGCTATTTTTAGTAGATTATGAATGCAATTTTTTACTTCCTACGCGACGATGGAAATTCGAATCTTTAGGTAAATCCAGGTTAACCCCTTTTATCTGAGCAATCACACTAGCCAACACTTGAAAGACAATAGAGATAACAAACGTTAGAAACTCATGTTGCTATTCTATTGATAACGTAAATATCTTTCTAAAAACATATTAACGCTTGCAATTATAAAACGCCCTACTAAAAGATAGTTAAGAAAGTTGCTATATCCTTTTCCAACCTTTCTTCAGCAAAAATCAAAAATGATGTCGCTCTCACATTAGGATAAAAATAGTGATATTAAATAGGAATTAAAAACCTATTTAATATCACTAAATGTATGATTTTATAACAATATTATATTTAAAATAGACAACATCTATTTCGCCAAACGATAAATGGCATCAGCATAGATCGCTGTAGCATTGAATAAGTCATCTAGGTCCATAAATTCATTGGCTTGATGCATCGTATCGATATAATCAGGGAACATCGCACCGTAGGCAACCCCACGTTCTAATAGACGACCGAATGTACCCCCACCAATGATTTGTTCTTCGCCTTTTTGACCAGTATGTTCTTCATAAACAGCTAATAAAGTTGCTACCAATGGATCATCGGCTGGAACATAGTGTGGTTTCATGTGATGTGGGCGTTCTTCAATTTTGACTTTATTTGCGCCAACTTTTGCCATCATACCGGCTGTTAATAAAGTAGCAGAAGTCCCTTTAGGATAGCGGAAGTTTAAGTTCACATAGGCATCTTCACCATCTGATTCAAAACTAAATAACCCGGCATTCATTGTTAATTTACCCATTTTTTCATCTTCATGGGCAATATCAAATTTATCCCCGTAAACATCTTCATGGATATATTGTTCAATAGTTGATAAGAAATCTTTCGCACCGCCTGCAAATTCATAGCTGCTTAAGAAGGCTGCCAAATAAGTTCCAGCATTGACTCCTAAATGTGGACTAGCTCCATGCGCAGATTTACCAACTACTTCAAAAGTAACTACTTTTCCATCAACTTTTACTTCACCAGACACTGGACGGCTACTTAAAAAATAATTGAAACTATCTGCCACAGTTTGAGCTTGTACATCATCTGTAAATGTCACTGTTGCAGTTGCTTTTCCTGGAACCATATTTTCACGTAAGCCAGCTTTAAAGCTATCTAAACGTACAGCACCTGTATTTGTTGAAGCAAAGTGTAAACGTAAAGAAACATTTCCTTTTTCACCATTGATAATTGGGAATTCTGCATCAGGAGAGAAACCAAAATCAGGTTTTTCTTCATGTTGGAAGTAATAGTCCATATCGCCCCAACCACTTTCTTCATCTGAACCCACCACAAATCGGATTTTTTTAGAAATTGGTAAGTTTAAATCACGAATAATTTTTAAGGCATAGTAAGCAGCGATACTAGGTCCTTTATCATCTGAAGAACCACGAGCGTAAATGCGATTATCTTTAATTACGGGTACATATGGATCTGTATCCCAGCCATCGCCAGCCGGTACCACGTCCATATGGCAGAAGATACCAAGTGTTTCGTCACCTTCACCGTATTCAATATGACCGGCATAATTATCTACATTTTTTACTGTAAAGCCATCGCGTTCACCATAGCCTAACATATGTAGTAAAGCCGCTTTAGGTCCTGGTCCAAAAGGTGCATCTTCACTTTTTTTGTCGTCTTCACGTTCACTTTTAACTTTTAATAACTCAACTAAGTCATTTAATAAGTCATCTTTACGTGATTCGACTTCTTTTTTCCAATCGATAGTCATAGATTTACGACCTCCTAAAGTTTTATTCACTTTACTATGATAACACTATTAGCGTAAAGATACAAAAGTAAATTATTGGATCGCTGTATTATACATGTTGTTATTTATTATTTGTGTTATAATTTAATCGTAATAAGTAATTTTCATCGAGGTGACCTAGATGTTAACAGCATTAGACGAAACGATTCTAAGTACGATTGCTCGCCGCCCTATAATCAGCCATAAAGGGAATTTTGGTCGAGTTTGTTGTATTGGAGGGAATCTAAGGTATGGAGGCGCGATTATTTTAGCTACCGAGGCTTGTGTATATTCAGGCACTGGGCTTACTACTACAATTTGTGATAAAGAAAACCGTCCTGCTATCCATGCACGTACACCAGAGGCTATGATTGTGGATTGGCAAAATTTAGTAGAAGTTGATCGGGTTTGTCAAACGGCTGATGTGATTGTTATTGGTCCTGGTCTTGGTGATGATCCACAATGTCGGACGCTCTTGCAACAAGTCATTCAAAACCAAAAAGAAAATCAGTGGTTGGTGATTGATGGTTCGGCTCTTTCGATAATGGCGGAGTTCCCCATGGACTTTCAATATCCCGAAAAAGTAGTTTTAACGCCGCATCAAATGGAGTGGCAACGTGTTTCGCAAATCGCAATTAAAGATCAAACATTTGAAAAAAATTTAGCTGTCCAACAAAAATTACAAACAAATGTCGTCTTAAAGAGTCATCAAACCCAAATTTATTTGGCGAATCAAACCCAATTTATTAATCCACTGGGAAATCCAGGTATGGCTACAGGAGGAATGGGGGATTCTTTAGCTGGGATGATAGGAAGTTTTTTAGCCCAATTTACGGATAAAGAAAAAGCCATTTTAGCCGCGGTTTACCTACATAGTTTTATTGCCGATAAAATTGCGCAAGAAAGTTATGTGGTTTTGCCGAGTCAATTAATTCAAAAAATTCCATATTGGATGGATTATTTTGTCAAGGTTTATCACTGAGGGGTAAAAAATGATACAAGAAGTAATGAATGAAATTAGTCAAGTGATGGCACAAGTAGATGAACAACAATTACAAAACATCTTACCACTATTTATAAAGCAACGGCGGATTTTTGTCAGAGGAGCTGGACGAAGTGGCTTTCAGGCAAAAAGTTTTGCAATGCGATTGATGCACTTAGGATATGAAGTCTATGTGATAGGCGAAACAATTACGCCCAGTGTGAAAGAAGGGGATTTATTTATCGCCATTTCTGGTTCAGGAACAACAAAAGGCGTGCTGATGGATGCAAAAAGCGCGCAAGAAAAGGGCTTGACTTTGCTTGTATTTACGAGTGATAGTCAAGCAGCACTTGCACAATTTGCTGATGAGATGGTTATTATTCCAGGTGCTACAAAAACAGGAGCAGGAATAGCCTCTATCCAATTGCTTTCTAGTCTATTTGATCAAACACTGCATATTACGTTAGATGTCTTGTGCTGACTGCTCTCTAGACAGCAGTCAGCCACCAAGGATGAAATTTTACAAGCACATGTGAATATTGAGTAAAAAAAACGAGTAGTTCCGCTGCAAAAGTGAACTACTCGTAATTTTTATTTCAATACATTCTGTGCAATAAAAGCGACATAGCCAACTTGGCCATTATCTTTCAAATGCGTTTCATCTTCTTCAAACCAATCTTCATGATCTTTAGCTTCATCATACCAATCGATTAGTGTGATATTTTTATACTTTTGAGCCATTGATTTTAGAAAACGATTCATCTCTCCTTGCCAACGCTGAGTCGGAACATAAACATTAATCAGATAAACTTTACGCTTAGCCCCAATAGCTTTCATCATATTTTGAAAATCTTCTTCCGTATAGACACCATTTGTGCCAAGACCGATTACAATCGTATCTGCCAATAATTTTTTCTTCTTCAACTCATTGATTGTATTCTTTGCACTGTAAAGTTGACGACCAATATCCGCATCTAAAACCACATTTGGGAAAACCTCTTTCATCTCTTCCACAGTACCTAACATGACTGAGTCACCAATCATCGTAATATTCATCTGCTGCGCTTTTAGCAACTGCGTATCCGTTAAATGATACTTATCCGCAATCTCATTGGTCGCATGCATGACTTCTGTTGCCCCATCTGTATTTTTGGTCGCATCAGCTGCTTTTTTGTTCTTAGCGATATTAGCCTCAAAAGCTTTCTGCGCATCGTTTTTTTGATTAGCGGGAGCAGTAAAAATGCCAAATAACGCAACCGCAAAAACAATTGCAAGCGGCACACACACCATTTTTTTCCAAGCATAGACTGGTAATTTCACCCATTGTTTGAAGCGAACTGGTAATTGTGAGTAATCATAGCGACGACAAGGTACTTCAATTAAGCGGTAGGATAACTCACTCATCGCTAATATCAGCGCTATTTCAATTAACGTATGCAGCCATAAACGGTGATTAATATTTTTAACGGCACTTTCATAAAAAATCATAATTGGAAACTGATACAAATAAATACCATAGCTTCGTTTGCCAATATAATTAAATATCGGATTAGACAAGTACCGATTGAAGCCAGCACCGGGATGGGCCGTCACTGCTACAAGTATCGCCGCAAAAAGACTGACTATATACATCCCACCATAGTATAAAAAGTTAGACTGTGCACTTAAAGTGAAAAAGCTCAAAACAATTGCCAATAACGCAATCCAGCCAGCACGATTTAACGTTTTTTCGGCCTTTTGAGAAATACTTGTGCGTAAATGATTACTTGGCCAAAAAATTGCCAAGCTAGCCCCCAACCACATGGAAAAGGAGCGGGAAAAAGTGCCATCATAGACCGCTGTTGGATCGACACCAGGCTTAAATTGAATCGCCATCCAAATCGCCGAAGCTAACGATCCAAGTAAGAAAATGCCGGCTACCCTGTCTTTTTTCCTCCCGAGCTTATAAAAAAGAACAAGCAAAATCGGTAAGACCAGATAGTTTTGCGCTTCAACAGATAACGACCACAGATGCGTAAATGGATCTGGATTATGGAAGCGATCAAAGTAAGACAATTTGTTATCAATCTGCCAATAATTATTGAAATACAATAAACTACTAAAAACGACGCCACGTAAATTATTCAATAAATTCCGTTGAAAAAGTGTAATATAACTGGCAGCTAATACCAAAAGGCCAATTAAAGCCGGATACAGTCGTTTAATTCTTCTAAAATAAAATGCTTTTAAATGGATTTTTTGGTTACTTTCCCATTCTTGACGTAATAAATCAACAATTAAATAGCCAGAAATCACGAAGAAAACTGGCACGCCCAAATATCCCCCTTTGATTGTATTCGGAAATAAATGGTAAAATATAACTCCTAAAACGGCGATGGTGCGAATACCATCAAAACCGGTAATATATCTATGTTTTTTATTCATGTTTAACCTTCTTAATTAATATTTTCTTTCCCACTATACTATCATGCCATAAATTTCAGAAAAAAGCATTGAAAAATTCAATGAATATAGAAAAACTTAATTCCTACTGTCCTATTATAAAGGATAATCCACTATTTTTTTATCTTTTATACAAAAAAATTTTTTTCATTTCGACAGTGTTGGACAATCTTAGCTTTCTCGATATCAATAAACTAAATACTCGGAAAATTCATGTGTTACCTACTGCTAAGAAAATCTCCTTTCATCCGATTTTCT
>DWVH01000035.1 GCA_019120335.1 Candidatus Enterococcus stercoripullorum | reverse complement strand
ATAAATTCTTCTAACTTCTTTTCTAAAAAATCATCTTTTTGAAATTTTAAGCCCATTTTTCTCACCTCGACTCATTTCCTTCATTGTATCAAACCTTTTTGCAAAGTGCATCATTTTTTCCATAAAGTAATACGTAAAATCAAAGCGTAGATCAGCCAAAGGATCAGGCTAATACCAATAATTAATAACCAAGCATAAGGGGAATCTTTAATGGGTAAAGTCACATTCATCCCGAAAAATCCAGTAACGGTAGCACTTATTGCTAGAAAGATTGAAATCACTGTCAAGGCTGCCATATGATCATTTAAATTATTGTTTAAAATATTATCGTAAGTGCTATAAAGTTGTTGAATGATTTCGGAATTTAATTGCGTCATACTAGATAGTTGTTTGGCTTCAATTAAGGAATCAACATATTGTTCGCGTTCAATTTCATCAAATTGCTTATAAATGATTTGGCCTTTGATTTGTTCGAGTAAGATTGAATTTTGATTCGTTGCAGCTACTAGATAAATCATCCCAGTTGCGATATCAGATAGTGTTAATAAATCGGCTTTTGTAATCTTATCCCGTAGTCTTCTACTGACCTCTTCTTGTTTCTTGTCCAAGGCTTCAATATAAGGGAAATAAGATTCCGAAATTAAGAATAAGCCAACAAATAAAAATTTTAAGACACTAATTTGATTATTGTAAGCTAAATACTTTTTCATCAGATCAATAATATAGGCGTTATCATCATTATAAATCGTAAATAATTGTTGATTCTTTGCAATAAAAGTAATTGGAATGGTTTCATAGTGATTTTCTTCTTTAGTGCGTTTCAAAACATTATAAATAATCGTGAAAGTATTTGTATCCGTTTGAAATTCAGTATGTGCACGTTCATAGCGGTCAAGAGCATAGGTGATTGTTTCCTCATCTAAGCCTAGTGTTTGATAATCAGTAGTATCATTGGTTAAAAAAACAGTGTGCAAGATAATCCAATGATAGTTTTTTCCAAATTCTATTGTTTCAATCATGATTGTCACCTCGCGTTAAAAAAATTCCTACATTAATTTAGCACGAGAAAGCTACTTTGACAACTAATCAAAAAATTTTTTATTATTTATTTGACGGAAATTAAACCAATATTGCTTGGTTTTGAAAGAATTTTAACTTAAAAACGTTTCAGATGTGATTATTTTTGAAGTTTTCTGCTCGATTATGATTGATTTATTAGAATGAGTATGATACTATACATTCGTGGGAGGTGAGTGTAAATGCTTACAGAAGAACGCCAACAAAGGATTCTATCCACTTTGGAAGAAAATGACATCATCACTATTGCCGAACTAATTAAACCTTTAGGAGCTTCTGAGTCAACGATTCGTCGTGATTTACAACATTTGGAGAATCAAGGACTATTAATTAGAGTGCATGGTGGAGCTAAGAAAAAGCAACAATTGAATTTCGAAGCTAATATGACGGAAAAAGAATCCAAATTCCATGATGAGAAACTAGCGATTGGACGTTACGCAGCGAATTTGATTAAACCCAAAGATGTCATTTTTTTGGATGCTGGAACTTCGACGATGGCGATGATTCCTTTTGTTGACTCTGATTTAGGAATTAAGGTTGTCACGAATTCAGTTAAGCATGCAGCCTTATTAGTTGAAAAAAATATCGAAACGGTCATTTTAGGTGGCATGATTAAATTATCAACTAATGCAATTACTGGATTTTCTACGGCAAGCCAGTTACAACAGTTTCGTTTTAACAAAGCTTTCATGGGAATGAATGGGGCGCATCTGGAAAATGGCTTTACAACACCCGATCCAGAAGAAGCGATGATTAAGAAACTCGCAATTGCTCAAAGTCAGATGTCTTTTGTCTTATTGGATGGTTCGAAGTTTCAGCAGACTGCTTTCACACACGTTGCTGATTTATCTCAAGCTGAAATCGTTACAAGTAAGGCGCCAAAAGAAATCATCAAAAAAATGCAATTGCAAACAAGAATTACGGAGGTTTCATCATGATTTACACAATGACATTAAATCCATCTATTGACTACATTGTACGTGTTGATGTTCTCGAAATAGGGAGTGTTAACCGTATGAAAAGTGATGCGAAATTCCCGGGTGGTAAAGGAATTAATGTATCACGAATCTTAAAACGTATCGATGCTAAAAGTACAGCTCTAGGTTTCTTAGGTGGATTTACTGGTAAATTTATCGAGGAATGCTTAAATGAAGAGGAGATTTCAACAGATTTCACAGCCATTCAATCAGACACTCGAATTAATATTAAATTGAAGGCAGGTGACGAAACTGAAATCAATGGTCAGGGTCCTGTTTTAACCGATGAAGAAATTAATCAACTAAAAGCATCTTTAGCCAAAGTCCAAAAAGGAGATATCGTTGTTTTAGCTGGTAGTTTACCTGCGGGATTGGCTCAAGGATTTTATCAAGAACTTATTGAAATTATTAAAGATAAAGAAGCTGATTTCGTCATTGATACGACAGGTGCAGACCTTTTGGCCGCACTTCCTAAAAAACCATTATTAGTGAAGCCAAACAATCATGAATTAGCTGAATTATACAATACAACATTCAGCGGATTGGACGACATCATTACTTATGGTAAGAAAATGTTAGCTGATGGTGCCCAAAATGTAATTATTTCAATGGCTGGCGATGGCGCTTTATTATTTACACAACAAGGTGTCTATCAAACCAATGTCTTAAAACGTGAATTGAAAAACTCTGTAGGTGCAGGAGATTCAATGATTGCTGGTTTTATCGGCGAATATTCTAAAACTAAAGATCCCGTTGAAAGTTTCAAATGGGGTGTTGCATGTGGAAGTGCCACTGCTTTTTCAGATGACTTAGCAACCGGTGAATTTATTCAAGAATTATTACCAGAAGTGAAGATTACAAAATTATAATCGTGAAAAATCTAGGAGGATTAAAATGAAAATTACGGATTTATTGATTAAAGACGCAATGATCATGGATTTAAAAGCAACTACTAAACAAGCTGCGATTGATGAAATGGTCGAAAAATTGTACCAAGTTGGTCGTATCTCTGATGTCAAGACTTTTAAAGATGGTATCTTAGCTCGTGAAGCACAAACATCTACGGGTCTAGGCGACGGAATTGCAATGCCTCATGCCAAAAATGCAGCGGTTAAAGAAGCGACGGTATTGTTTGCTAAAAGCCAAGCAGGTGTTGATTATGAAGCATTAGATGGTCAACCAACTTATCTATTCTTTATGATTGCTGCACCAGATGGAGCAAACGACACCCACTTACAAGCATTAGCCGCACTTTCACGTAAGTTAGTGGATGCTGATTTTGTTGCAAGCTTAAAACAAGCCACTACACCTGATGAAGTACGTGCATTATTTGCTGAAGAATCAGAAGAAAAACATGAAGCAAAAGCAAGCGGAGATCGTCCATTTATCGTTGCGGTAACAGCTTGTCCTACAGGTATCGCTCATACATACATGGCAGAAGATAAATTAAAACAAACTGCTGAAAAAATGGGTGTTGATATCAAAGTTGAAACAAATGGTGCTTCAGGGGTTGCGAACCGTTTGACTGCTGATGAAATTGCTCGTGCGAAAGGGGTAATTATTGCAGCTGATAAATCAGTAGAAATGACTCGCTTTGCTGGTAAACGTGTTTTAAGCCGTCCAGTAGCTGATGGAATCAAAAAATCAGAAGAATTAATTCAAATTATTTTAGATGAAAAAGCTGAAGTTTATCAATCAAACGGTGAAGGTGCTGTTGAAACTGCAAGTGATTCAAAACAAGGCTTAGGTGCTGCGTTTTATAAACACTTAATGGCCGGTGTATCACAAATGCTTCCGTTCGTTATCGGCGGCGGTATCATGATTGCGATTGCCTTCTTACTTGATAACATCATGGGTGTGCCAAAAGATCAATTAAGTAATTTAGGTACTTATCATGAAATTTCATCGCTATTTAAAAATATTGGGGGCGTGGCATTTGGTTTCATGCTACCAATCTTAGCTGGATATATCGCATTTTCTATTGCTGAAAAACCAGGTTTAGTCGCAGGTTTCGTTGCTGGTTCAATCGCTTCAAGTGGTTTAGCATGGGGTAAGGTACCATTTGCTGCTGGTGGTGAAAAAACCTTAGCTTTAGCAGGTGTGCCTTCTGGATTTTTAGGTGCATTAGTCGGTGGTTTCTTAGCTGGTGGTGTGATCTTAGTCTTAAGAAAACTATTAGCAGGTCTGCCTCGTTCGTTAGATGGGATTAAATCCATTCTGTTATATCCGTTATTTGGTGTATGTATCACTGGATTCTTAATGTTGTTTGTAAATATTCCAATGGCTGCTATCAATACAGGATTAAACAACTTCCTTGAAGGTTTGTCTGGTGGTTCAGCTGTTTTAATGGGACTTGTCTTAGGTGGTATGATGGCCATCGATATGGGTGGGCCTTTCAACAAAGCGGCGTATGTCTTTGGTACTGGTACCTTAGCTGCATCTGTGGCTACAGGTGGTTCAGTGATTATGGCGGCTGTTATGGCTGGTGGTATGGTTCCTCCAATTGCCGTATTTATCGCAACATTATTATTTAAAGACAAATTTACAAAACAAGAACAAGAAGCTGGGTTATCAAATATCGTTATGGGTCTTTCATTCATTACAGAAGGTGCTATTCCATTTGCAGCTGCCGACCCAATTCGCGCAATTCCAAGTTTCATGGCAGGTTCTGCAGTTGCCGGTGCTTTAGTTGGTTTGACTGGTATTAAACTAATGGCCCCACACGGTGGTATCTTCGTAATCTTGTTAGTATCTAAACCATTATTATACTTAGCCTTTATCTTAATCGGTGCGATCGTTTCAGGTTTACTATTCGGTGCATTGAAAAAGAAAGTCGACTAATAAACGTTTAGCCAAAAAAATAATATATATTTCACCTTATGCCTAGCCTTTCCCTGCGCTAGGCATTTTTTTGAGAGACAGTTATTGTTGCTGCTTTCTTTTTTTGTATCCATAACTTTATGACAACACTTGATGAAAGAGAAAAATACACGACTATGTAAACTTTGATAACCAAATAATATTGAATGGTTCTTTCGTTTTATGAGATAAAAATTAAACTATTATGAGATTCAATATCCTTGAATTCTGTTAAATTTGCTATTAATTTTATGATGTATTATGAAATAAATGATACAAGTTGTAATTATATGATAAAAATATATTTGTTAAATAGTGCTAACTTGTAGATAAAATTGAATATACGGTTTATTTTTAAGGTTATAAAATATAAAAGAAAATTATTTAATGGTTTTATCTTTTTGTTTATTTTTTTATGGTTCAAAATGATAATATTAGAAAACTAAAAAACATTGTAAAAAAATTCAAAATATTGTTTGAAATTTAGTTATTTAATGAGAATATATGTAATAAGAAAGGGCTTGAAAGTAAGGAATATACAGATTTCAGAAGTTTGAATTTGAAATGCCTCGACTTTTTTCTTAAGTTCATTAAAATGTGGATGAGGGGGAACCGATGAGAAAAAGAATTTATAAAAGAGAAAAATTCATAGAGTCAGCTTATCGTATGGTCATGCGATATGGTTTTGAAAACTTATCGGCTAAACGTTTAGCAACTTATATGCAAATCTCAACACAACCAATTTATAATCAATTCAATAATTTTCAAGAGGTAAAGGATGAAGTTGTCTATCGTTTATTTCATGAGTCAATCACAAGTACGAAAAAATGTCGTGAAGAGCACCATCCTTTAGTTTGTTTTCCAGTTAAAATCATTAAATATTATTTGAAAAATCCGCAGAAGTATTATTTAAGCTGGCAAGATACCTCGGGAAATCCTAAGCTGATGTATCAATTGTACGAAACTTTTTTCTTAAAATATTTATTAGTAGGTAGATGTTTTTATGAAAATGACGAAGATGCAAAAAAAGTGATATTTTCAAAACTAATGATTTCGATTTTAGGGATAATTGAAAAGAGTCAAATGGATGAAGATTTAACTGAAGAAGAGATTGAGGCTGTTTGGCTAGATATGGTGAAAAAGTATATAGAAAATGAATAGTTGTTACTGGGAAAGAAAAGGGCTTTGTGGTCCTTTTTTGTTTTATAAAATAATAAGATTATTAGTTATTTATTATTTGGAAAAATAGTATGATAACTTGAGGTTTACATACTAAGATTAAAATTTTTGACAGGTTTTGAATTGTCATTTATAGTGCTAAATAGATATGTATAATAAATGATTAAAATTGGTCATTTAAAAATATCAATTTTGAATATGGGAGATGAAGAAGTGAGAAATCAAACAGAGCGTCAATTAAAATTTGGCCTTAAGAAGAAAAAAGGTGGCGGGGGTGCTGCATCATTTATTATGGGTAGTGTATTGCTTGGTGCGATGATTGCGACTCCGGTGATTGCCAATAATCAAAACGCTGTGGTCTTTGCGGCTGAAAGTGCAGATACTACATCTGGTACCGATACCTATAATTATCAAACCAATCCATTACTAATTAACAAAGAATGGACTTTGGTAGATCGAATTTCTTTAAATGATAATATCAGTGATTTACTAATTAATCGAGATAACTCTACAGAAGCCTATAAATTAGCAACAACAACTATTGGAGATGACAACAATAAAGTAAATGCAACTGTTACGATGACTCCGTTAAAAGATGCTTATGAAGGAATTTCTGTTTTACAAGAGGGCAAGAATCAAGCCAGTTATGCGGCAACAAGCGATATGTTTATTGGTAATCCAAATCCAAGTAAAATGCCTGCTTTAGGTATTTTAACGCAACCGGCTCCAGATGAAGGTGGGAATGACTGGTCTAGTAAATTTAACTTCAATGGAGATTTTCCTGTCGCAATATTAAAGATTAGTTTTGATAAAGTCGTTACTAATCCAGTTATTGATGTGTCAGGGATTGGTGGATCAACCTCTACAGATTATTTATATCATGGAAATATCGTATATGCTCGAGGTTCTTTTAATAGTACTGTTTTAGAATTGCTTGATTCAGATGTGTCTCTAAAAACTGCTAGTGGTGTTAACCTTACTGATGGTAGTAAAGAAATTCGTGTAAAAGAGCGTAATACGTATTACAGAGCTGTCTTAAATGATGGAGAGAAGGATATCGAGTATGACACTAGTGAATATAATACAAATTCGCCTAAATTAGTACCAGCTGGAACGGGTTCGATTCAAGTGCTAGGCGATGTAAAAGAAATATCATTTAAGGTATATCATTCTGCTACACCATATTCGGCTTTCCCAACAGAAACTTATGGGACCTCTGAAAATTTTTTTAGAACCAATGAATCAGATCCGTTGATGGCTGATGGTACGAATGGATTAAATAAACATTGGCGTGAAGAATATCGACATGAAAATGACCCTAATACAGTTTATACGACTTCAAATGATGATTTATTCCGCCTTTCATTACGCTTGCCTTCAGCTTCAGTAACGGTACATTATGTTGATGAAAATGGTAACCAAATCAAAGACGATGAAATAGATACACCAACAAGTGTGACTGGAACTAGTTATGACACAACGGATAATAAGCATAAAGAAATTCAAGGTAAAGATGGCAAGTACTATACTTTATTACCTGAAGAAAAAGCCGTTAAGGAAGGTTCTGCAGCTGAAACTGGTACGTTGAAAGATAAAAATCTAGAAGTTACTTATGTTTATCAATTAAATGGTGCAGTTAAGGAGCGTCATGTCATTAAAGATACCGAGACTGAATTGTTCAATGAAGATGGTACTGAAACTGCACGAACTTTAGTTGAACCAGGAAGCAAAATCGGTACAGCCTATCAAGGTGAACAAAAATCAACGACGCTTTACGATGCAGATGGCAATATGTATAAGCCAACTGATGATAAAGATGGTCGTGAAGATAATGCCACTGGTAGTGTAAAAGTTGAAGAACAAACCGTGACATTCGAATATGAACCAATTCAAGGTGATTTAGTGGTTCATTATGTTGATGAAGAAGGTCATCCAATTCCTGGAGTAGATTCATTACAAGATTCTAGACAAACTTTAAATAAAAAAGGAAATCCATATAATACCAATACGGATCATTATCGCCCTAAAACAGTGACAGCTTCTGATGGTACTGTTTATGAATTGATTGTCGAAACTCCATATAAAGGTGAAGATCAGGGGAATCTAAAAGAAGGAACGACAGAAGTCACCTATCAATATCGTAAAGTAATAAAAGGTGGCGAAGTGAAAGAACGCCATGTTATCCAAGGTACAGAAACAGAATTAGTGGATGCAAATGGTCAGGCAACTACTTCTGTTGTGAAGGAAACTGGCTCTACAATTGGTGAAGCCTATAATACTCAACCGAAATCTGGATACTTATACGATGCCCAAGGGAATGCCTATAAAGCAATTGGTGATAACGATGGCCGTGAAAACAATGCTTCAGGTGTGGTCACAGCCGCAGATCAAACTGTAACTTTCGAATACGCGCCAGTTAAAGGTAATGTCGTAGTCAACTATGAAGATGAAGCAGGTAACCCAATTCCAGGAGTGGATGCGAAAGATGTAGTCAGAGATGGAAACGTGACTAAAGAAGGTAATCCATATGACACAACGACTGAAACTTATCGTCCACAAACGGTAACTGCCACAGATGGTACAGTTTACGAACTAGTAAAAGAAACACCAAAAGACGGTTCTGGACCAGCTGAAGGAACAGTTAAAGAAGGTACGCAAGAAGTAACTTATGTATACAAGAAAGTACCAGCGCATAAAGTAACTGTGACTTATGTGGATACAGAAGGTAAAGAAATCAAAGCGCCAGTAGTCGATGAAGCCTCCCTGCAAGAAGGTAAAGCATACGATACTGCCGTTGATAACAAACCTCAAACAATCGAATTCGAAGGTAAGAAATATGAATTCGTAAAACATGAGGAAAATTCAGCATCTGAAACTGGTACAATGGCAGATAAAGATCTAACTGTCACTTATGTCTACCGTTTAGTTGAAGAAAAACCTGAAATCAAAGGTGGCGAAGTGAAAGAACGCCATGTCATTCAAGGTACAGAAACTGAATTGGTTGATGAAAATGGCCAAGCTACAAGTGCAGTTGTAAAAGCAGCGGGTTCTGAAATTGGTGAAGCATACAATACCCAACCAAAAGAATGTTACCTATACGATGCTCAAGGTAATGCCTATAAAGCAATTGGTGATAACGACGGCCGTGAAGATAATGCACAAGGCAAAGTGACTGATAAAGCGCAAACTGTAACTTTCG
>DWVH01000034.1 GCA_019120335.1 Candidatus Enterococcus stercoripullorum | reverse complement strand
CAATATTTGATAGAAAAATATAGTTCTAAATTAACTATATTATTATGCACATATATCATTATTGTAGTTGGATTTATCGGATATACCGCACATAAGCGTGAAATTTTTGATCAATTTGTGTTAGGAATTCTAATATTTTTAGTGCTGCAAACACTTTTTGTATCGGCTTTGTTCATTTGGATGACGATTAAACAAAAAGAACGTTACGAACAAAAAATCAAAAATCAAGAACTCGTCTATCTGAAAAAATATACGGACTCCCTAGAAAAAGACCAGGAACAATCTGCGAGATTCAGACATGATTATAAAAATCTGATTCTAAGTTTAAAAGAAAAAGCCGAATTTTCACAAGATACTGCGCTTAAAGAAAGAATCGAATCACTGGAACACTATTCTCAACCGTATTTAACGGATAAATTTGCTTACCGCTATTTAAAAAATGTCAAAAATGATTATGTCAAAAGTTTGTTGATTTCCAAATTATATACAGCTAGTCAAAAGTATATTCATTGTACTTTTGAATGTCCTAATGTGATTCAAAACATACCGATGGATATCTTTGATTTTGTGAGGGTTCTAGGTATTTTAATTGATAATGCATTAGAAGCTGCGGAAGAAAGTAAACAAAAAGAGCTAGCCGTTGCCATTTATCAGGATAAAGAACAAATGGAAATCTCTATCATTAATAGCTGCAACCAAGCTAAAGAATCGATTAACCAATTAACGCAAAAAGGGGTTACCACCAAAAAAGGGCATAGTGGCTTAGGTTTGTCGAATATAGAAGAAATTAATAGAAAAAATGAAAATATGTTTGTCAATTATCAAATGGAAGCAGAACAATTCATTGCCCATGTTGTTCTTATAGCAAAAGAGGAGGACTTATGAAATACCCAATTATTTTATGCGAAGATGACCTTTTACAATTACATCAGTTAGAAAGAGTGATTGATAAATTTATACTTTTCCATGATGAAATCTTTGAAGTCGTGTTGTCTGCGCAAAAACCTTCAGAAGTGGAGGCTTATTTAAAACAATTTCATCCCAAGCAAGGCATTTATTTTTTAGATGTAGATTTAAAAGCAGAGATGGATGGAATGGAATTAGCACAAATTATTAGAAAACATGATGTTCAGGCTAAAATTATTTTTGTAACTACTCATGATGAAGTACTACCGATTACCTTCAAAAGAAAACTAGAAGCATTAGGTTTTGTGCAAAAAGATCAAGATTATGATGAATACAAAAAAGAAATTGTCGAATTATTATTGTTAGCGCAAGAAAGAATTGATGCAGCGAAAGTTTCAAAAAATCAAGCCTTTGTATTTTCGATAGGCTCACAAACCTTTACTTTTGACATCAATGACATTTATTTTTTAGAAGCGTCTTCTATGCCGCATCGCTTATCTTTGATCACTAAAAATGGCCAGTATGAATTTTATGGTAAATTAACCGATTTTGAGGAAAAATACGAAGCGCTGACTAGAATTAATCGTTCATGTTTAGCCAATCTGAAAAATGTTCAAAAAACTGACTTTAAAGCAAAAGAGGTCTATTTCACTGAAGAGGTCCATCGAAGTTTTTCATCATCCAAAACCAAGGCGATTAAAGCGTTTTTGAATACCATGTTTTAGGAGGCTTCCTTTATTCTTATACGTTAAAAGAATATTCAACGCTAATTTGTTTTGGCTTGAATATTCTTTTTTTATTCACTAAAAATTTTTGATATTTTTTTGATTTCATTTTGTTCACATTAACCTTAAATCTATGAAAAACGATTGCCGAACCCTTCCTGAACATCTGCAAATCTATTCTTGAATGAAATTTTCAAAGGACAGCATATCTTAAAAGAAGGATTTTATGCATTTTAAGAACGATTTTCCCACTCGTTCAATAACTATGCAATAATATGGTTGTCAAAGAGACAATACTATAGATAATGGAGGATTATATTATGAAAACAAGAGAATTATTAACAGAAAAACAAATGAAGAGAGTTGTAGGAGGAGGTCCTGCAAAGAATTTTATTTATGGAATGGGCCAAGGTGCGATGGGAGGTGCTAGTTTAGGAGCTGCAATATGTGCCCCGACAGGAGTAGCCGCTGGAGCTTGTGCTGTAGTAGGTGGCTTTTATGGTATGGCGTTAGGAGCATTAGCAGCAGGAATTGATACGTTTAAAAAGTAGAATCATTTAGAAGGAGAATAATGATGGTAACAGTAAAAAAATATAAAAAATTAGTAAATAAAGAATTATCAAATATAACAGCTAGTGGTAAAGCTATGAATACATTAGCGGGCGCTTTTACTGGAGCAACAACCGGAGTAAAGTACTGTACTCCTGGTGGACCATGGGCTATGGCTGGATGTGGTCTAGTAGGTGGTTTAGTAGGTGGTGTTATAGGATATAATGCTCCATAAGATAATAAAGTATTTACTTTTTTTAAAATTAGATAAATTAGATAAATTAGATATTTTTATAATTTCTTATACTTTAATCGTTTTACTAGGATTATATAATCCTTTTAGTAACAAAGAACATTTTTTAACGTATTTATTTTTTGATTTATCAATACCGTTATTAATAATGGTTGGGCTAATTCACAGTAAGAATAAATATAAATAATAAAGTTAAACTCCTTGCTACCATTCAAGGAGTTTGATTTTTATGGTGTACCAAGTATGGTGCACTTTCTCTCTGGTGTAAGTACAGACACGGGTATTTACTACCAAGTATAACGAATCACAAGCCGACAGCATTAGTGTCTAAGGATAGAAAGCAGTATAGCAAAGTCTACAATCCTGCGAACAGAAAATGAAAACAGGCTAAATGGTGGATGAGATTGCTTAATAAATCGAAGTCTTGAAGGTAAATATAAAAACAAGACAGGTCGTGTGACGAAAGAATTATATCTTACCTTGGGAGATTCAGATAGCATGAATAATTTTAAGTGCGTCTCTATTAGTAAAAATTTTTTAGAAATGATGTTTCAGGGATTTTGAGTGATAACATACAAAATTGTTCAAAGTGGAGTTATATTTTATTAGCTAATACAGCATTTTATAAAAAAATTTTTTGAGCGAATTTTGTCAATTTTCCTCTAAACCCACAAAAAATCTCCCCAAAAATATTCCTGAACACCCACAAATCTATTCTTGAATGAAATTTCCAAAGGACAACATATCTTAAAAGAAGGATTTTATGCATTTTAAGAATGATTTTCCCACTCGCTAAAATACTATGCAATAATATGATTGTCAACGAGATAAATGTTTTGAAAGGAGAACCAAAATGGAGAAATATCAAAAATTAAATACCAATAAACTTGAAAGAGTTAATGGTGGAAACAATTTTTTACTAAATGCACTAAAAATCATACCTGTACCAATTTTGTTTATACCTAGAAAAAAATAAGGATTTTTGAAGGGAGTGATTACTATTTTTTATAAATTATTATCCATACTTAATCCTGGAATTAAATTTTGGGTTTGAAAAAATAAACTGTTTGAAGGAGAAATGACATGAAATTCACTAAGAAACATTATCGACCACAAGTGGATATGCGTGATTGTGGCGTAGCTTCTCTAGCAATGATTTTTGGCTACTATGGCTCTTATTATTCTCTGGCTACATTAAGAGAAAAAGCCAAAACAAACTTAGAAGGTACCACTGCTTTAGGCTTAGTGAAAGTTGCTGAAGAATTGGGCTTTGAAACACAAGCGATTCAAGCAGACATGACCTTATTTGATGAACCTGACATTCCTTATCCTTTTATCGCTCATGTATTAAAAGAAGGAAAATTACTTCATTATTACGTAGTGACAGGGGCAGATAAACAATTTATCCATATCGCAGATCCTGATCCGTCAGTAAAAATGACCAAACTATCTAAAGAGGATTTTGCTAAAGAGTGGTCAGGTGTTTCTCTATTCATGGCACCTACACCAGCATATAAACCACACAAAGATAAAAAGACTGGACTTACGGCATTTATCCCTCTACTAACAAAGCAAAAAGGATTAATTGCTAACATTGTACTGGCTACTTTACTTGTGACCATTATCAACATTACAGGTTCTTATTATTTACAGTCAATTATTGATACATATGTACCTGATCAGATGAAAAATACACTGGGGATTATCTCAGTCGGCTTACTCATTGTTTATATTTTACAACAAATTCTCTCTTACGGTCAGGAATACTTGTTGATTGTATTAGGTCAAAGGCTATCTATTGATGTGATTTTATCCTATATCAAACATGTTTTTCAATTACCGATGAACTTCTTTGCAACTAGAAGAACAGGAGAGATTATTTCCAGATTCAATGATGCCAATAATATTATTGATGCCTTAGCCAGTACCATTCTTTCTATCTTTTTAGATGTATCAATCGTCTTAATCATTTCGGTGGTTTTATTTTTCCAAAGTTCGACCTTATTCTTTATCAGCTTATTGGCTTTACCTATTTATACTGCTATTATTTTTGCCTTTATGAAGCCATTTGAAAAGATGAACAATGAAACGATGGAAGCAAATGCCACACTTTCCTCATCCATTATCGAGGACATAAACGGGATTGAAACCATTAAATCTTTAACGAGTGAACATACCAGCTATCAAAAAGTGGATCGAGAATTCGTGACTTATTTGAAAAAGTCTTTTCGATATGCCAAAGCAGAAAGTATCCAAAAGGCACTAAAAAAATTAGCACAGCTTCTTTTAAATGTCTTTGTTCTATGGGTAGGAGCAAGATTGGTTATGGATAATCAATTGTCGATGGGACAACTGATTACTTATAACACCTTGTTAATTTATTTTACCAATCCATTAGAGAATATCATCAATTTACAAACCAAATTGCAGACTGCGCATGTTGCCAATAATCGTCTGAATGAAGTTTATCTCGTCCATTCAGAATTTGAAGAAGAAAAACCAATAAAAGAATTATCACAAACACCTTCAACGATTACTTTTGAAAACGTGAGCTATAAATATGGCTATGGGCGAGATATTTTATCTGAAATTAACTTAGAAATTCCAGCATATAGTAAAGTAGCGATTGTTGGTATTTCTGGCTCAGGGAAAACTACTTTAGCTAAGATGATGGTTAACTTCTATGAAGCAAATACTGGAGAAGTGCGCTTAAATAGCACGAATATGAATCAAATTGATAAAACTGCTTTACGTCGTCATGTTAATTACTTACCGCAACAGCCTTATGTTTTCAATGGGACCATTCTAGAAAACTTGCTCCTAGGCGCTAAAGAAGGAACCACACAGGAAGATATTTTAAGAGCGGTCGAAATTGCAGAAATTCGTGCAGATATCGAAAATATGCCTCTAAACTATCAAACAGAATTGACTTCTGATGGTGCAGGGATTTCGGGTGGTCAAAAACAGCGAATTGCATTGGCTAGAGCGTTACTTACTGATGCCCCAGTGTTGATTTTAGACGAAGCAACGAGCAGTTTAGATATCCTAACAGAAAAGAAAATCATTGATAATCTGATGAAACTAAACAAAACAATTATCTTCATTGCTCATCGATTAACGATTGCAGAAAAATCAGAAAAAGTGATTGTACTCGATCAAGGGAAATTAATTGAACAGGGTACACATAAAGAATTATTAACCAATCAAGGTTTCTACTATAACTTAGTCAACTATTAGGAGGAAAAGGTGTTATGGATCCACGCTATTTTGAGAGTGCCGAGTTTTATCATCGGCGCTACAACAATTTTGCTAGTAAAATTATTATTCCTACATTTTGTCTCTTTTGCTTTCTAGTAGTTTTTGCAATCTTTGCCACAAAAGAAGTCGTTGTATCTTCTACTGGTAGTATCGAAGCGTATCGTACAATTACCAATATTCAATCTACTAGTAGCAAACAAATTATCGTCAATCATTTAAAAGAAAATAAAAAAGTCAAAAAAGGTGAACTCTTACTAGAATATCAAGGGAAAGAAGGAGAGATTCAACTATCTACCTTGCAGAATCAGCAAAAACAGTTAGAAACACAATTAGCCCAATTACAACTCTTATTGGATAGCTACCAGCAAGGGAAAAATCTCTTTAAAGAAAAAGATGCCTATGGGTATGAGCAAACTTATATAGACTATACGAAACAAGTAGAAACACTAGATAAAAATATCCAACAACAGAATGCCAATATCCAAGCCCAAAACGCTGCATCCAGTCAAACGCAACAAGCTATTCAAAGTGCTATGGGGGAGATTCAAGAAGAATTGAGTGATTATCGCCAGGCAAAAAAGGCTGTGCAGAATAATACTGGATTGAATGAGCAAAATACAGCTTACACCTTATATCAAAGTTATCAGCAACAAAAAGACCAAGAAGGAGCAGATGGACTGAAGCAGCAAGTACTCTCACAAATTGATAGTCAAATTGCGAGTCTGGAAAACAGTTTGGTAGGATATAACATTCAATACGCTTCTTCGGGGGTTCAACAAGATGTAAGCGATACCTTTGAGAGTCAATCCGCAGCTATGAAAGCACAAGCATTGGCTAAATCAGAACAAGAAAAGCAAGCTTTAGAAAAACAATTAACTGAAGTGAAAACGAATTTGCAAATCCATCAGCAGCAAGCAAAAGAAAATCAAATTCATGCGCAAGAAGATGGGATTTTACATCTGATTGAAACAGAAAATCAATATGTTGCGCCAGGTACTGTGGTGGCTCAGCTATATCCAGTCATCATGAAAGCGAAAAAAATCAAATTAGTCGCTTATATTCCGTCAAAAGATGTTTCCCATATCAAAAAAGGAATGCCTATGCGTTTCACAGCTTACGATAGTTCCAAGGATAAATTAGTTTTAGAAGCTAAAATCCAAAATATAGATACAAGTGCGACTAGAACAAAACAAGGGAATTTCTTCAAAGTGGAAGCACTCGTACCATTGAATACGCAACAAGCTAAACGATTATCTTATGGTTTAGAGGGAAAAGTAACGTTAATTACCCACAAAACAACCTATCTAAACTATTTATTGGATAAAGTATTTAATTTTTAAATGGAGGTGAAATTAATGTTTTATTTAACACCATCAACGATTGGATTACGTCTTTTTAACTGGCTATTTAACAAATAAATATGGAAGAGAGGATTCAAAATGAATAAATTTAAAAGAATCAATGAGTCAGAATTACAAAATATTAATGGTGGGCGAAATGATTTTATTCAAGGAATTCTTGATGGATTACGTCTATCTAGATTTGTAAAACGTAAAAAATAAAGGAGGAATGAAAAAATGGACAAATTCAAAAAATTAGAAGAAAAGCAACTTTATTCTATCCATGGCGGTTCTAGTTTAGGTTATAAAGTAGGAAAAGCTATTGGATTTATGTATGGGATTATTTTCGGATAATAGCTAAGTATCTGAAATTATAAAATATAAAACTTATGTTGAACGGAGGAAACTTATGAATACAACAAAATTTCAAAAAATTAGCGTAACTGAATTAGAAACAATTAACGGTGGATTAGGACCAATTATTATTGGAGGAGTAGTTGTTGGTTGGAAATTAATTGGTGGAGTTACTGCCCTTGTGGGCGGTGGGTTTTTAGTAGGAGCTGCTGCAGGATACTACGCTAACAGACCATAGGTGATTTATCATGTATGTACTAAAATATTTTCCAGAAATAATATTATTTATTAGCTCACTTACTCATTTTATTTTATATATTTTAAATGATCTTAACATATATAAAGCACCAAGCTGGATTCTTTCTATTCCAGTCCCATATATAGCTTCTATCTTATTTTTTATGCTTTTAATCTATAGAGAAAGGAAATGTTGATGTATGAATAAATTTAATAAATTAAACGAAGAAGACCTTTTAAATATTGAAGGTGGTATTGACCCTATTACAATAGCATTAGGTATTGGTACACTCTTTGTTAGCGCTGCAGGTTTAGGTTATAAATTTGGCGCAGATCTTGCAAAGAGAAAGCGTAAATAAATGAAATAAATCAATAAAGAAAATGATATATGTTATTAAATTTTTAGAGACGCTTGACTAGTATTCAAGCGTCTTTTTTATGATAAAATAGTAATTGAAATAGTTATAAGAGGTGTATATCTATGTCTAAATCCATCCAAAAATTATTATCTGAAGAAGAAAAAGTAGAACAACAACTAAAAGATCTGCGTAAAAAAATAAAAGCAAAGAAAAAAGAGGAAGAAAAGAAATTAGCTTTAAAACTTGGTAAGATATTGTTGAAAAATGAAATTGATTCAGAAGAGAAACTAGAAGAGTTGCTTTTGTTGAAAAAAGAAGAAGCTTCATCAGACAATAATGAAGGAAAAGAGAAACAAATGATGTTTGATGACGATGATTTATTGAGGGAAATTGCCCATAGTCACGATAGTGACTATGGGGGCGCACCTTACAACAATAAATTGTTGTAAGGTGTGGAGTCAAAATAAGGCGAATAGCCTTATTTTGACAAAAATACTTTTCGCTGTTTGTGAACAACAAATCAGCGAAAAGTATTCCGTCCAACCATTGCGTTAGCTTTGGTTGGACTAGCTAGCGTAAAATTGGGTGTTTGCGAATAGCAAATCAACCAATTTAGCTAGCTACAATGGGGGTTAAGGGGGCTTGCCCCTTACAAGCTGTTTTTGTATT
>DWVH01000004.1 GCA_019120335.1 Candidatus Enterococcus stercoripullorum | reverse complement strand
AGAAAAGAAGGCGTACGAAATATCATTATTGAGTTTAAAGCAAATCAAACTGCCCCTAATATTATTTTTCGATTTATCAAAAATGCATATAGAGGCAAACTTACCGATGAAGAAATCCAACAAATGATAGACGAGGTGGAAGAAAGCGAGTAAGTCGTAGGGCCTATATTCGGAAATTAGACTACAAAAAGAGCAAAGGGAATATCTTTCTTTTTGCTCTTTTCGTTTAGTTATTTTTATTGATTCCTTATTTTAGCTAGCCTTTTCGAAATTGTGCTACAAAAAACTTCTCACTAACTAAATAAGCAAATAAGGAGTAAAAACTTTATTTATTTTTGTTTTTTAGCATTCGCCCTCCCATTCTGCATAGAATTCTGTCAAAAAATCTTCCATATATTGATGACGATGTCGGGCCATTTGTTTAGCCGTCGTGGTGTTCATCAAATCTTTTAATTTCAATAATTTTTCGTAAAAATGCATAATCGCAGTATCTTGACCATTGCGATATGTTTCTAATGTTAATGTTTCACGTGGAACTTTCTGCGGATCGTGAATCAGTCTGTGGTGAAAACCTGAGTAACTCATCGTCCGCGCAATCCCAATCGCTCCAATGGCATCAAGACGGTCGGCATCCTGAACAATTTTCGCCTCCAAAGTGGAAGGAGAATGCGAATTATGACCACCTTTAAAAGAAATTTCCTGCATAATTTGCAAAATCCATGATATTTCTTCTGCGGTCAATCCCACTTCTAGCAACTCTTTTTGTAATTGGCGTTTCGCTTTGGCAACATCTGCGACTAATTTTTCATCAATCGCATCATGAAGTAAAGCAGCACACGTTACAGTAAATAGATTAGCGGATTCTTTCTGTGCAATACTTTGAGCTAGATTTTTCACTCGGACTAGATGCCAATAATCATGGCCGCTACTTTCCCCACCAAATTGATTTTTCATTTTTTGTTCGATTTGCTGAATGATTTTTTCTTGTTTTGGATTCATTTTGTGTCCTTTACTTTATATTTTTGTCGTGATAGCTGACATTTGGCAATCCGCTCGTAGCTGACCGAGTCAATTTACAACCTTATTCCACGGTGTTCGAAGGGTAGCTACATCGCATCTAAGCCGGCCTGTCTAGGAAAATCTTTAAATGCAGAGGATTTTCCTGACATTCCGGACAAACTTAGCTGCTTGTAGCTAATCGACCCTCCTCACAACCTTATTTTACTGGTTTGTAGTTTTGGGTGGCTTGGATGGCTTTTTGCCAGTTGGTTAGGCGTTTGTGGCGTTCTTGTTCGTTCATTCGTGGGATAAAAGTCGCGCCGATGGTATGAATGGCTTTTAGTTCATCCATGCTTTGCCAAAAACCAACCGCTAAGCCAGCTAGATAAGCCACACCTAAGGCAGTGGTCTCCAAATTGCCGGCTTGTTGGACTTCGATATCTAATAAATCTGCTTGAAATTGCATCAAATAATGATTCCGAGCTGCCCCACCATCCACTTTTAGCTGCGGAATGGTTAATTGCGTGTCTTTTTGCATGGTATCAATTATATCCACCACTTGATAGGCCACAGATTGTAAGGTGGCTTTGATTAAATCTTCACGCGTCGTCCCTCGAGTTAGTCCAAAAATCGCCCCTCTTGCATCGGCATCCCAATATGGTGCCCCTAAACCAACAAAAGCCGGCACGACATACACTTCATCATCTAGACTAGCTTTCAAAACGGCCTGTTCACTTTCTTTGGCACTCTTAATGATTCTCAAACCATCACGTAGCCATTGAATCGCTGAACCTGCCACAAAAATGCTCCCTTCCAGCGCATAATTGACTTTACCATTCAAACCATAGGCAATCGTCGTTAACAACTGATGATCCGAATGTTTCGGCGTATGACCAGTATTCATCACGATAAATGAACCTGTCCCATACGTATTTTTTATCATGCCTTCTTCAAAAGCAAGTTGGCCAAAAAGTGCAGCTTGTTGATCCCCGGCCATGGCTGCGATGGGCACTTTACAACCAAAAAAGACATCAGGTTGCGTATAGCCATAGACAGTCGAATTTTCTTTGACTTCCGGCAGCATACATTCTGGTATATTTAGTAATTTTAATATCTCTTCATCCCATGTTAATCGATGAATATTAAATAACATTGTTCGGCTAGCATTTGTATAATCAGTAACATGGATTGCCCCTCCAGTAAGATTCCAAGCCAACCAAGTATCCACTGTACCAAAAAGTAATTCACCCTTTTCTGCTCGTTCTTGCGCGCCAGGGACTGCATCTAAAATAAAGCGAATTTTGGTTGCCGAAAAGTAAGCATCAATTCGAAGGCCGGTCTTTTGATAAAACCATTCTTCTAAACCTTGCTGCTTTAATTGATCGGCAAGTGGACTAGATTGTCGCGATTGCCAAACAACGGCTGGATAGATAGGCTTACCTGTTTTTTTATCCCAAATAATGGTCGTCTCGCGTTGATTGGTAATCCCGATGGCTGCAATTTGACTCGCCTTAACACCAGACTCGATAAACGCCCCAGCCATCACGGTTTGCACACTATGCCAAATTTCTAACGGATTATGCTCGACCCAACCTTCTTTTGGAAAATACTGCGGAAATTCCTTTTGCGAGCTAGCGACTACTTCACCTTGATGATTGATTAATAAAGCCCGGCTGCTCGTCGTTCCTTGGTCGATGGATAAAATATATTGGCTTTGCATCTCTTCACCTCAAATTTCTCTATTATTTATTGAATTATTGGTCATGCTTTTTTTAATGCTTGCAATCGTTTGCCACCTATAGACTACCACAATCTAGACAAGATGAAAACAGGTAAGTAAATTTCACGTTTTATATTATTTTGTTATGTTTGAAAGATAACATTTGGAGATATTTGCTATTTAGCGGTATAATAAAAAGTTGGAAAGATCGTTTTAAAATAAAGAGGGTGTCTGTTTGTTTTATAGTATTCTATCTAATATTAGTGTCTTGACTTTGGCAATTTACTTATATTTTCGAATGAATGATTATTTGGATCAAAAACGGGCTGGCCCGCTCAAAAGAAACTGTTTTTACTGTCTTTGGGTGGTATTAGTTGGCACGATTTTAATGAAGTATTCCATTGTTGCGTTTCAAATTCATTTTGATTTTCGTTTTATTTTAATCGCACTTGCTTGTATTTATTTAGACTGGTCTGTGGTGATTGCCAGCATCTTTTTCCTTTCATTAACGCGTTTTATCTTTGAACCTAATCTGATGAGCGTGGTTAATTTGTTTTTTAATTTTTATTTGATGGCAACTCTACCACTAATTAGCAAATACAGCAAAAAACGGTTATCGATTTTTCATCAGATGAATGTGACGATGTGCTTTATGATCATCAGCTCGATAATCCTACACTTAATGCTCGGTCGCTTGAATCCAACTATTATCCTGGATTGCTTGATATTACTAGCTTCTGGTGTAGTTGGCAATGGCTTGATGAGCTTATATATTGAAGATTTGTCTGAGGTGTATCAAGCGAGCAACTTTGACCCACTGACGAAATTGCAAAACCGCCGCAAGCTCAATCAACTCCTGCTATCCCTGGAAAATAGCGGCGAAGAGTGTTGTATCGCCATTTTAGATATTGATTATTTTAAAAAATTCAATGATACCTATGGACATGCGGCAGGTGATCAAGTGTTGAGATTTGTGGCAGATTATCTACGGCAAATCGAAAGTCCAAACGCACGAATTTTTCGGTTTGGCGGTGAGGAAATGGTGATTGTACTCTTTGGAAATAATCTGAGCAAACAATGCGTAAAGTTAGTGCAGCTACAAGAGAATTTACCTGCATTTTGTCAGCAACAAGGCGATTTTCCATACACCGTGACACTTTCACAAGGGATTGCGCATAAACAAAGAAATGAAAATCTGTTCAAAACACTCAAACGGGCAGACCAAGCTTTGTATCGGGCCAAAGAACAAGGAAGAAACCAAACAATTCTTAATGATTAAAATAACTAATTTTAGAAATTAAACGAATATTGAATAACGATAGAAGGTGGTATTTTGAGTTTAACAAAACGTATAATTTTTACCTTAGCATTCTTGTTTTCTGTTATTTATTTAGCTTGGCGGGGGCTCTTTACCCTGCCGTTTCACCAAGCTTGGTGGGTATTGGTATTTGGCGTTTTACTATGGTTGTGCGAGGTGGTCTCGACCTTTACTGGGATGATTTTGATCTACAATAAGCAAAAAGCTAAAAAATTAAGTAAACCACAAGCCGATGAAAAAGACTATCCGGATGTCGATGTCTTGATTGCTACACATAATGAAGAGGTCGCACTCCTTAGAAAAACTGTCAATGCCTGTGTGAAAATGAAGTATCCGGATAAACACAAGGTACATATTTATCTTTGTGATGATAGTAACCGCCCCGAAGTCAAAGCACTGGCAGAGGAATTCGGCATCACTCACATCGGGATGACAGAAAATAAGCAGGCCAAATCCGGAAATCTCAATCACGCTTTGAGTCAGACTACTTCTCCTTTAGTGGCGACTTTTGATGCGGATATGATTCCTTATAGTAATTTTTTACTTGAAACGGTTCCCTTTTTTGTGGAGAATCAAAACACACGCAACCAAGATGAGAAAACCAAACCACTGGGCCTTGTGCAAACACCACAAAGCTTTTACAATGCGGATCTTTTCCAATTTAATCTCTTTGTCGAACAAAATGTAGCCAATGAACAAGACTTTTTCTCAAGGGAAATTAATATTTTAAACAATGCCCATGGTGCGGCGATTTATACCGGATCGAATACTGTGCTTTCACGTGAAGCCATTATGCAAGCGGGCGGATTTCCAACTGATACGATTACGGAAGATTTCGAATTGGGGGCACGGATGAATATTGCCGGCTACCAAAATCTATCTACGCTTTCACCTATGGCTAGCGGACTTACTCCTGTGGATATTCCAAGCATGATTAAACAACGCGTTCGCTGGGCGCAAGGGGTGGTCCAAAGTGTGCGAAATATTCATCTCATCACGAATAAAAACTTATCTTTCGGACAAAAAATTGTTTATCTAAATAGTTATTTATATTGGTGGAGTTTTTTAAGAAGATTGGTGTTTATTTTAGCTCCGATTTGTTATACATTACTGGGCTGGGAAGTCGTGGATACCAACTTTTGGACCTTGTTGTATTTTTGGATTCCTTGCCAAATTTTCCAAAAACTCGCACTAAAAGAAGTCGCAAGCAAAGTGAGCACCCCACGTTGGGGCGAAATTCAGGAAACCATTCTTGCACCGTTTTTGACGATTCCGGTATTCAAACAATGGATTGGCCTGGGGGAACATCGCTTCAAGGTGACCGATAAAAATGCCAAAGCGAGCAAAAAAGACATCCTTTATGGCTGGCCGCATTTTCTACTTTGGTTGTTCGCATTCATTGGTTTGATTCGCTTTAATCTTTATAAGACGCCCACGGAACTTTTCTATGGCAGTGTGATTAGTTTTTGGTTGCTGAGTCATTTATTTAATCTGACTTTTGCGCTGCTCTTTTTCGTGGGACGCCCAAGTTATCGCAGTTATGAACGTTTTAAAACGAGTTATCCTTTGCAATTTATGCTTAACGGACAACTTTATCAAACTCAAACGCACGATATTTCTGAAGCAGGACTTTCTTTTATGAATGAAGAAATGCTTAATGTGCCGCTCAATCAAAAAATGGTCTTTACCTTAATGCGTGACCACCAACCGCTGACTTTAATGGGTGAAGTGGTACGCGTGGTGCCTCTGAGGAATCAATATCTCTTTGGGGTTCATCTAGATTTGACCAATAAAAGCCAATATCACGAATATCTGAGCTATATTTATGACGGTTTTAATCAAAATTTACCCCAATATTATGACCATCAAATCAGTTTGTTTAGACGTTTTGTCAATATTTTTTATCAAAGAACGCGCTTAGTCCAAACGAAAATGACACGAGAAGAAGCACAAATCAAAGTACCGATTTTCCAACAAATCCAGACCACAGATGGGACCTTGACGCTTCAATACTTTGTTGCTAAACACTTGATTATTCAGGCAGAATCACTGTTATTTGCACCTAAACTCAATATTTCCTATCAGGGGATTGATTTTCGGTTAAGTTTAGTGCGGGCTTTGTCTCAAGATACTTTTGTTTACCACATTGATAATTGGCAGCAAGTCTTGCAACACGCCAATTACCGCCAACTTTTCAGTACGCGTAACAGTTAAATGTTCCACGTGAAACACAAACATAGCGTTAGGTTTCTATATCATTTAGGTTCCCGAGCGCTCCCTTTCTTTCTAATTTTTCTGATTCATGATTGTGTCTAATCAACATTCATAATAAAAACGAGAACCTCTTTTTTGATTTGGAGGTTCTCGTTTTTGTCTATCTATTTCAATTTTCATCAAAGCTGATCGAGTCGCTTCACATCCTTTTTACCATCATTCCTACTAGGTTGTGGGCGTGGTAATTTTCTTCTAAATATTGGCATTCTTCTGGGGTTAAGGTGACACCCTCTAATTGTGACAAGGTAGTCAAATGTCGGTCTTTGGTAACACCCATAATTGGGAAGGTGCCTTTTTGCATTAACCAGGTCAAAGCAATAGCACTCATGCTCGTGTTTTTCTTTTCGGCTAATTCCGCAACTCGTTGAATAATGACTTGATCTTGGTCTTTCGTGGCTTCGTATTTTCCTTTGGCATAGTTATCTAATTTTGCTCGCTTGGAATCCTCGTTGTTTAAACGTGCCAAGCGTCCAGATGCCAAAGAACTATAAGCGGTGTAAGCCATGCCTTCGTTTTGACAGTACGGTAACATTTCTCGCTCTTCTTCTCTAAAAATCAAGTTGTAATGACCTTGCATCGAGGCAAAAGTCGGTAAATGATGGGCTTTAGCAATTTCGTTCGCCTGTGCCACTTGCCAACTCAACGCGTTAGACATCCCGATATGACGCACCTTGCCACTTTTGACTAAACCATCTAAAATCGTCATCAATTCAAGAGGCGCAATACTTTCATCCCAAGCGTGCATAATATATAAATCGATATAATCCGTTTGTAGGCGGCGTAGACTATCTTCCAAACAGCGTTCAATATAAGCTTTTGGTGCTAATTCTGGATACAATTGGCTATGTATTTGCGGCATAAACTTGGTCGCAATCACGCTTTTTTCCCGACTGTTGTTTTCTTTTAAAGCCCGACCTACAAATTCCTCACTTGTACCGTTTTGATAACTCATCGCAGTATCAAAAAAATTAATTCCTAGTTCTTGAGCCTCATGAATTAAGCGCGCAGAAGTCGGATAATCCACCGTCCAAGCATGCATCCCACTTGCTGCTTCACCAAATCCCATACAACCTAAACAAACATCTGACACATATAAATCGGTCTGCCCGAACTGTCTTTTTTCCATCGCTTTTCCCTCGCTTTGTCTTTGATAGCTTTAGTATAACGCAAGAAAAATACAAAGATAATAGACAATTTCTCGAAAAAATCAAGTTTTGGACATTTAAGCAATCCGTCTGGGAAAGTCTTTACTTCTCGGACTTTCCCGACGTTCTGGACAAACCTTATCCACGGCGTTCGAAGGGTAGCTACATCGCATCTAAGCCGGCATGCCTAGTAAAATCTTAAAAACAGTGGATTTTCCTGTCATTCCGGACAAACTTAGCTTTCTCGGTATCAATCAACCAAATACTCGGAAAATTCACCCTCCTGCTTAAGAAAATCTCCTTTCATCCGATTTTCTTAGCAGTAGGTTACACATGAATTTTCTCGTATTTGACCAAGTTGATTGATATCCTTTTGCTTGGAGCTAATCGACCCAGCTCACATCCTTTTTAGTGATTGCTATTCATCTCAAAGGCTTCTTTCATTGCTTTGGTTCCATGGTCAAAATCAACAATTTCTTTTAATTCGCCTTGAATGACACGTCTGGTTTCCCCACTCATTTCACCACAAGTCACCAGTGTTACCAAGCGTTTTCCTGGCACTACATCTAGCAAATCCACCCGGTCAGGCGAAACACGCTGATTGTTAATCGCTTGGTAGACATAAATTTTAGATAAATCGGTCAAATAAATTTTGTCGCCCACTTTCACATGATCAAGCGGGGTAAATAACAAGCTATCATCAAACATCCGATGAGAAGCAAGGCCGTAATTTCCTTCACCCATCTTCTGTTGCTCGCTTGTTGTCCCAGCCCCGTAAAGCAAAACTTCATTAGCTAGTCCTTTAAATATTGGCAAATTCACTTTCACGCTTGGAATAGCAATCCCACCAATCACCGGCAAATCCTTAGCGCTTACTTGGTTTTTCATAATCGCTTCTAAACTAATCGGCTCGACCTGATCAAAGTCAAAAGTTGCCTGAGCATTTTCGTTGGCTTTCACTTGTTTTTTATCTAATTTCGTCACCTGATAGCTGTTGGTTTTTTGATGGAGTAAATATTTTTGAATCGGCTTATTAAAAACTAAAACCAAGCCCACAACTAACAAAACAACTGTCAGAATATTTAGAATCATAGAGACTAGCTTTCGTTGTTTCTTTTCCGCCATATCGGACACCTCGCTTTATTTATAACAAAATTATGCTATAATTTCTTTGTTATGTCCAGTAATTCAATTGTAGAAAAGGTGAATAATTTGAAAAAAGGTGTACTCATCATCAATCTTGGGACCCCTAAAAGCCCCGAGGTGAAAGATGTAAAAAAGTATTTAAAGAAATTTTTAAGTGATCCACGAGTGATTCAACTGCCGCGCTGGTTTTGGTTACCACTTTTAAATGGCGTGATTTTACAGACACGTCCTAAAAAATCAGCGCAACTATATCAACAAATCTATACAGACCAAGGTTTTCCACTGCTTCATTATACGCAAGCGCAAAAAGAACACTTAGCACAACTCTTACCTAATTATGAGGTCGGGTTTGCCATGAGTTATAGCGAGCCGGGTATTGAAGACGCCCTAGATGCAATGTTAGCCAAAAAGGTGACGGACTTGACGATTGTACCGATGTATCCACAATATTCTGGTACCACGGTCGGTTCAGTATTTGATAGCGTGATGAATTATTTTAAAGGGAGCGAGAAAATTGTTACCACGCGATTTATTCGTTCTTATTATAACCATCCCGATTATATTCAGTACTTTGCCGAAAAAATCAAAAACTTCCTGACCCATCATCAGGTGGATGCCATTTTATTTTCTTACCATGGCTTACCTGAAAGCTATGTACAAAAAGGCGACACTTATCCAGATGAATGTCATATCACCACCCAAGAAATCATGGCAAAAGTCGGTCCTATTCAGTATTTTGAAAGTTTCCAATCCAAATTTGGTCCCGGAAAATGGCTCACTCCGGCTACTGATGCCCTGATGAAAGAACTACCGACACAAGGAATCAAAAATCTCTTAGTCGTAGCGCCAGGATTTGTCGTGGACTGTCTGGAAACCATTGAAGAACTTGAAGAAGAAAATAAGGCGTACTTTTTACAAGCTGGCGGCCAACATTTTTACTATTTGCCTCCCTTTAATACCGATTCTGATTTCGCCCAATTAGTAGTGAAATTACTATCCTATCCGCATTTTTCATGATATAATAAGAGTAAGAAATGGAGGCGATTTTATGTGGTTAGATGTATTAAAAATTGTCGTTGTTGTCTTCGTTTTAGGTGCGCTTGGTTTTAAGGGTCAGTTCTTGACTCGTTGGCTAAGTGACTTAACAGAAAAAAGTAAATAATTGTATAGAGAGCGACTCTAAGTGGAGTGGCTCTTTTTTTAGAATTCGCTACCAATGTTGATTTACTTTTTTTTCATAACGTGCTACAATTAATTGTATGAATATTCTGACAATTCAAGAGGTGATTAGTATTCGTCAATTTCTAAGATTCCTAGTATCGATTGGTTTACTTTTTATACTTGCAGGCTGCCAAAGTACTGCTAGTAAATCCGCTGAAACTCATGAAAACACCCAAAAGACAAGTTTAAGTAGTACTACCCCAAGCACTACTACCACATCCAATACTCAGAAAACTGCCACACAAACACTCAGCAAAACTTATCAAAGTCTAAGTGATATTCCTAAAACCTTAACAGAGAAAAAGCAAACGTGGCATTTATTATCCGTTCATTTCAAAAAAGAGAATCAGCTAGAAGCCACCTTTATTCCTGAAACTGATTATACGCAAGCAAAAGACGAATGGACCGAAAAATACACGGATCTCAAAGCTATCCCTAAAACGATTACACAAGCAAACCACACCTATCATCTTATCAGAGTACAGTTGATTGGCGAAGTATTCGAAGCAACCTTTACCAGCGAAAAATAAAATATTAGCAAACAGGCCAGAAACGACATGAATTCTGACCTGTTTTTCCTATAGTTTAAATCCATGCTCATCTAAATAAGCAGTGAGGTGATTCGCTGTTTCATAATCTTTCAGCGTCTTCATTACATCTATGGCTTGTTGACAATAGTTTTCTCCAAGTTCTTTGCCTTCTTTTAATAAGCAGTACCCTTCAAAAAAATGTAAATACGTTTTTTCATAATAAAACTTTGTATGCGTCAACTGTCTTTTGCCTAATTCAATCAGTTGTCGTGCTTTCATTAGTTCATCCGCTTCAATCATTCTCGTAATAACATTGGCAATCACTTGGGCTAAGACATGCTTATTGTTACTAATCTTATCCATTAAATATGTTTTTTTAATCGCTGTTTTCACTAAAAATTCACTTGTAGCTAACGGTAAAAAGAAAATACTATTTCCAAACAACTCAATCTCATATAGATGCCAGTCCTCTACTTTCATCAAATAATCTTTAATCACTTTGATTCCTTCTTGGTCATAAGGAAGTTGACTTAAATTATGAATATACTGTTTGAGGATGATTTGATTGTGTACATGACGAACATTGCTATTTTGCTGATAATACTGCTTTTCATCCGTCAATAGTTGACGAAGTAAAATAATATTATCATTATTGACTGCATAACTATATTTTTCTAAAAAAGCATCTTGTTTTTCCTGTTCACTGACCAAATTAGCCACTTCAAATTCTGAAAATCGCACATTTAAGCGATCCATCAATTGAAAAAAATGCGCCACAGAAATATCACTTCCCCCACGCTCATACTTCGACAAAAACGGCACGGAAACAATGTCTTTCGCTAATTCATTTAAGGTCAGTCCTTTTGATAATCGAAGTTCCCGAATCATCGGTCCAAACTTTTCCATCGCTACCTCCTTTTAACCTATAGGAAACATTTTACCTATCTCATTTACCTTTATGATATTTTTTATCCATCATATCTTTTACTAAAGGAGTCGTCAACTACATGAAACAATTACTACAAACTTTTTGGAAAGAAAATACTTTGGTTTTGGTGATTATGATTGGTGCTAGTGCTTGTACCACTATCGCCAGTTTTAGTTATTCGTGGATTTTAAATGGAATTATTGCGCAAAATTCTCTTCATTTTTATCGTGGATGTTTGATTTTAATTCTAAGCTACCTTACTTTTTTGTTTATAAAATACGTTCAAATTAACTACTCTAGCCAATTAGTTGCTAAAATGGTTCTATTTTTGAGAGAACGTATCATCTTACAGATAGTGCACCAAACACCGAAGCAATTTAAGCAAACGGCAATTGGAAGTCATGTTTCTAAACTGAGTAATGATATTTTACAACTTGAGCAGCAAGGAATCATGAACGTCTATGAACTACTTGCTAACCTTATCAGCCTGTTCTTTGCGTTAAGTTCGCTGTTACTGATTCACTGGTTACTATTTATCGTTGTAGGTGTACAACTTGTGATTTTATTGCAATTACCAAAACTACTAGATAACAAACTCAAACACCTTGCCTTAGCCTATGCCAACCAAAATGAACAAGCCAACCAACTGGCCACTGAAGCCTTAGTAGGATTTTCAACGTTTTATCTATTTCAAAGTCTAGATTTTTTGCGTCAACGTTTAGTTCGTGCTTATGACCTCGTTCGCCATGCCAAAAATAATCAAATGTTGCTCATGGCTAAAGTGATTGTGCTTGGTGGGTTTGGCAACATTTGTGGACAGATTACCGCCATCGCCTTAGCTGGATATTTTGCACTTCATCAAGAAATTAGTATCGGTGCGGTGACAACTGTATTGAGTTTAGCCACCATTGTCTTTAATACTGCAGGCAATATGAGCCAATATCTCGCAGCCATCCGCAGTGTAGAACCAATCTTTGAAAAGAATCATTATTTTGACGCTTATTTCTCTCAAGAATTACCAACAAATCAGGAAATAGATGAATATGAAATCCGTTTTAAAGACGTCTCATTTCAATATCCAGGTAGCCCGCAAGCATTATTTTCCAACTTAAACTATACATTTGAATCCGGAAAAAAATATGCCATCATCGGGGCTAGCGGAAAAGGCAAATCGACACTTTTTCAACTGATTATCGGCCTATTAAAACCGACCACTGGTAAAATATTTCTTGGTAGCCAGGATTATCAAAGCTTAGAGGAGCAGACTTTGCGCACACAAATACTGTATATCGAACAAAATCCCTATGTCTTTAGCGGGACACTTAAAGATAATCTCTGTTTAGGTGAGTCGTTCACCGAAAAGCAGTTACACCAAGCACTCATTCATGCTGGATTAGCTGAGTTTCGTCACAAATTAGACTATGAATTAACTGAACATGGTGATAATCTCTCTGGCGGACAAAAGCAACGACTGGCACTTGCTCGGGGACTCTTACGCAAAAAGAAAATCATTCTGCTAGATGAAAGTACAGCCAACATCGATACAAAAACAGCAAGAGAAATTGAACAGTTTATTTTTAGTCTCAAAGATTGTACGGTTTTAATGATTACACACCATCTTGAACCTGCCTTAAAAGAACGATGCGATCTAATCATTGAACTATAAAATAAGACCTTATCTCTGACTTTGCTTCAAAGATAAGGTCTTACAGTTTGCTATCTTTTCTTCCATGCACGAAACAACAATACAATTACTACAGCACATAAAGCTCCAGCACCATCTAGCATCACATCTTGGAATAATGGTGTCCGGCCACCGGTTAACATTTGGTGAAACTCATCGCTGGCCGCATAACCCAAAGCCGCAAAAACACTAACCGGGGCACACAGCCAAGCAAGATTTAATTTGGCACTCAATCCTAAAAATAAACTCCCACCTAAAATAAAGTAAGTGGTAAAGTGAGCAGCTTTGCGAATAAAAAATTCCACAAAATGAAAATAACCCGAATGTGCAATACTCACGGTTGAACCGGCATAATCAAAAGAAATCTTACTCAACCAGTCACGTAGCGGCTCGTCTTTTAATAGTTTTGTCAGCAAAGATATTTGAGATTGTTGCTCATAAGTCTGCGATGAACTGTAAAATAAGATTGCCATCATGATTAACGTAATAACAAGATAAAAGTTACCATTTTTTCTGGATTGTTTAAACATCTTTGTCCTCTACTTATGTAAAATTTATCAGAAGAAGAACCAAGACCCCTTCTTTACTTTTTCTAGCTTAACATGAATTGTAGCTTTTGAATAGTTGGCAGCTTTAAATGTAGAGAGGACTAGGCAAACTGCTTGTAGCTGAGCAAGTCGCTTCACAACCTTTATTTGACGGTGTTTGAAGGGTAGCTACATCGCATCTAAGCCGGCCTGTCTAGGAAAATCTTAAAATGTGATGGATTTTCCTGTCATTCCGGACAAACTTAGCTGCTTGTAGCTGACCAACCCTTCTCACAACCTTTATTCATATTTTGCGCGTGGGCCGCCGATGTATTTTGGTCGGCTATAAAGGGCAGTTACGTGTGCACCGCCGAGTTCGCGGATGCTTGGGCGAATCGGTACTTGGACGTGCTTGATATGCATGCCAATTGAGGTATCCCCTAAATCAATCCCTGCCTTGGCCAGGAGATGCTCCACTTCGACTGGTTCGGTAAAATAGCGAAAAGCAGCCACACTACAAGCACCACCTGCATGTAACTGAGGGACAACGGCAACTTCTTCTAGATTGTAACGTTCTTGTGCGGCTCTTTCCACAACCAAGGCACGATTTAAATGCTCACACCCTTGGACTGCTAGAAAAATTTGCTGCTCTGACAAAATCGCAAGCAAAGTTTCAACGACCCATTCTCCAATCTCTTGACTCGAATTTTTGCCAATCACGCCACCAGCAATTTCACTAGTGGAACAACCCAAGACAAAAATATCTCCGGCTTTTAGCTGTGCTTTAGCCAAAACCTCTTGCGTAATCGTCGTTAACTCATGGATTAATTGTTCTTTTTCAATCATTTACTTTACCCCCAGATGTAGCATTTTCTTACTGCGCGAAATAGCCCCATAGCTTAAATAGGTCACACCCATTCCAAATGCCGTCTGAACGATATTTCCTGGAATCGAGGCAATTCCTGCTGGCCATGTATAAAGCAGACTGGTCGCAAAAAAATACCCAACAATCATCCACACACTAGCTAAAAGTAAGCTCCAAACTTTGGCAAAGGGTAGACCACTATGAAAAAGTTGACCGGCAATATATCCTTGAAGGCCATGAATCACAAAAGAAAAAATCATCCACTGTGGATATCCTGATAATAAGTCAATGAGCCCGCCACTTAAACCACCAACAATCAAACCACCTGTGCCACCAAATAAACAAGCACTCAAATAAATGCCCACTTCACACAATGTCACAATTCCTTTTGTCGCAGGTATTGGAATAATCACCATCATTGATAAGGCGACGGTCAAAGCTGTCATCATCGCCAATTGTGCTAATCTTTTTACTTTCATTTTCTTCACCTAATTTCCTTTTATTTGCGGCCAAACATTGCCACTTTCCTCTGTGACAAAAAACCCTGATTGAATGGCCCGGTACACATACTTTTTAGCTTCCTGACTTGCTCCAAGAAACGAATGATTTTGTGCCAACGCCCCACAAAGCGCACTGGATAAACAGCATCCTGCACCGTTAATAGTCGCCTGCTTGATTTTGGATGCCTGTAAAACATGGACCACATCATCCAAAGCCAAAAAGTCCACCGCTTGATTGCCTGACAAACGCGCACCAACTTTCAAGTAAACCGCACACTGAAACCGCGCTTGCAAACGTTGGGCCAAATTCTGCACGCTAGCCAGGTCATCGGGAATCTTTTCTCCCAATAATAAACAAGCTTCTGGCAAATTCGGCGTAAGGATGGTCGCAATTGCCAATAATGGTTGTAAAGCATCAAGGTAGTCTTGATTAGCTTGCTGAGAAGTTTCCTTAAAAGCCAACACCGGATCAATGACAATCGGAATTTTACCAACAAACGGCTGACAAAACTGATAAACAACTTTTATTTGCACAGGATTAGCTAGCAGACCAATCTTAATGCCCGCTAATCGATTTTGAAAATTTTGCGCAATCGTAGCCAGTTGCATCTCAAAAGTCGTAATATCCATTTCATGAAAAACAAATTCTCCTTGCTCTATACCGGCCACTAGACTAATCACGCTCAACGAAAAGAAGCCGTAATGCTCCATCGTTTTCATATCTGTACCAATACCGCCACCGCCGAGCACATCTAGCCCGCCAATGGTTAATAAACATCGCTTCATCCATACACCTCACTTTTTTCTTTTATTATACCGATTTTTGATGATTCCCCTACAACCAATTGGACGAAAATTTACCCAACCAATTTTTAATCTTGTTCAATCAATTGACTATGTTTGGTCCTTTTCAAGCATTTTCATACTAAACAGCGCTCAAAAGTTATGATTGTTCCCTGAGTCAATTTTAAAATCATTGGTGCATCATAGGCATTATCAGGTCGATTTTTCAAAACTTTACTATCTTCTTGGTTATAGGGCAAATGCGTCATATTATGAATATATTGTTTTAAAATAAGTTGATTGTACAAATGACGGATATTCGCACTTTGTTGATAATATTGCTTTTCATCAGCCAGCAGTTGATTGAGTATAATCAAATTATCATTATTTGCAGCATACCTATATTTTTCTAAATAAGGAATCCTGTGTTTCTTGTTTCAAATTCGCATTCAACGCTTCAAATTCTGATAGGCAAACATTCAGGCAATCTAATAAGCGAAGATTTTAGCGAAGATACTTTACAACAATCCTTGCAACAAGCTAGTTTGGCTAAATTCAAAGAGCCTTTGTCTACTTACTGAGCATGGGGATAACCTGTCGGACGGTCAAAATAAACGATTGGCATTGTCAAGAGGGTTATTGTGAAAGAAGATTATTTTAATGGATGAAAATACTGCTAATGTCGCCCCCAAAACCATATGTCAAATTGAGCCTTTCATCTTCAATCTCAAGGAATGTACGGACTTAATAATCACCCATCGACTTGATGGACAATGCGCACAAACCATAGAATGATAACGTTAAACCCTTTTCTCTGCTTGTTTAGAGAAAAGGGTGAGTGGTTTATTTTATCTGACATTTATAAAAGACGAGAAGCTATGCCGCACACAAAGCACCGTACCATTTTAGCTAACGATAAGGGACAAACGCTGACTCATTTAGCCAAGTAGGTTGTTTATTTACGTTTTTGTAATTGTAAATTCAAATATTCTAAGCCCATACATGCAACCATAATCAACATTGCGACATAAATCCCTAATGGTTGTGCTTGATATTGCTGAATAATCAACACCCCTGTCGCTACAAAACATGCAATTGCCGCTAATCCAGTCAGCCACTTTCTCGCATGAATTTGCTGCGATAATCGAAAGGCCGCCAAATTAACCATACCAAAGATAATTAAAAATCCGATACTCCCTGTCGTTGAAATGACGGATAATTGCAAAGTATTCACCAAAACCAAGGTCGCAACGGACGTAATCAATAGGCCAATAGGTTGATGCGAAAATTGATGTAAAAAGCCTTTTGGTAGTTCTTTTTCTTCCGCAATGTCGTAATTCACTTGCCCTCCACCGTAGATAGACGCATTAATCGCAGAAAAAGTCGAAATTAAAGCAGCAATCGTGATAACGACAAAACCAAGATGCCCTAAAAATGGCTTAGCAGCTTGTGCAAGGGCATAATCTTGTGCCTTGGCAATTTGTTCAAAAGGCAGTGAACCAACAGTTACAATCGCAATAATGATATATAGTGCTATAACAAAAACAACTGAAATATAATACGCTTTGGCAATATTTTTCTGCGGATTGACAATATTCAATGCCGCATTCGCAATAAGTTCAAAACCCTCATATGCAACAAAAATCACCATTCCCCCTGCAAAAAGCTGGATAGGGTTTTCCCAATACTTAGGACTCAACTGTACAACATTCGGATTTGTAAATAAGCCATATACCCCCAGTAAGACAAAGCCTAGTAAAATAACCAATTTAATAATCACTGCATAAGATTCGACTAGTCCTACAAGACGGATGCTATAATAGTTAATAAATGTTGAAAAAATGACAATTGCACTAGCATAAATATGAAAATCTAATGACGTTCCTGTTATCTTGAAAAGGTTGGGCGCATAAGAACCAAACGCACTAGCATATAACGATAACATGATAATATAACTAATCCATAGCAAATTATTTAAACTACCACTAAACAAATTTACGCCAAAACCTTCATTAATAAAACGAACAGTCCCACCGTTGCTTGGAAATGCTTTGGTTAAGTGGACGTAACTATAAGCGGTCATCAAAGCAATCGCCCCCGCTAACATAAAAGCAATAGGGGTACTCCCTTTCGCTAATGTTACCGCCAAACCTAATACCGCAAATATGCCACCACCAACCATTCCACCAATCCCAATGGAAATCGCCTCTAGTAAATTAATTTGTTTTTTCATCCTTCCACTCCTTGTTTTCTATAATCCTCTATCTCGCCTAGGATACTACACCTACTTCATCTTGTCTATCATACAATTTGCCAATTTTGCTCATCCGAAAATACGATACAACCAAATATCGATTACTAACTAATACTAAATAGTGTTCAAAAGTTATGATTTTTCAGCGAGTTATTTTTGAGGACATTGGCGCATAGTACTCATTATCAGATTCATTTTTCAGAACCTTTGCACGCAAAACAATATAAGCAACACCCGTATCAGAAAAGAAAAAAAACAACGAATGTGGATACCACTCGTCAGGTTCTTAACCTACAATATATTATGTTCCGGTAGCAAATCGTCCAACATCTTGGCACACAATTGCTCAATTTCCTCTTCTGATGACACTGTTTGAATACTGACATACTGCATCATACCTAAAAGAACAAAGATAATCCTGCGAAATAGCTGTTTTTTATGGTCTTCCGTTAATTCGTTAAACCCCTCATTTGTCAGCAACCTACTGATAAAAATATTTTCAAACAACTGGTAGGTCAAAACTGGATTGCCATTAACATCTACCCAACAAGCTTGATAAATATTTGGATTCGCTAGATAATATTCTACTAACTGAACAACCGCCGAATGTAAAAGATCTTCTTTATTAATATTCGTCTTAATAGAATAAACGGTTTCTATATGCATTCGCTTAATGACCTCATCTTTAACCTCTTGAATCCCTTTAAAATTTAAGTAAACTGGCTGTGTTGAGATTTGCAAATAGGTCGACAATCTTTTTACGGTCAATTCTTCAAAACCATAGCGGCTGACAATTCGATAGGCCGCTTCAATAAATTTATCTTTTTCATATATCTTTCTTATCACCAACACCTCCTATTTCTATTTTATTTGGGTAAAAACTAAGAAAACCTTACGAATCAATCATTATTGACTCGTAAGGATATTTATGATTTGCTATTCATTTCCTTCTCTACTAGAGCGAAAACGAGTATTTATAGCAAAAACGCTCATACTTAATGCCAGTAATGTCCATCCTAGCAACGCATCGATTTCTTCTGATCCTGATTTTGGCAATTCTTGTTTTTGCTCTTTCTTCAGCTTGTTTTTTGGTGTTTTTTCTTTACGTTGATCGATTACAACCAATTTTCCATCAACGATTTTGACATCTTTTTGGCCTTCTTTAACTGTCACTTTGCCGTTTTCATCAATTGTAAATTCGAAATCAGTAACTTTCAAGTAGCCATTTGGTGCCGCTTCTTCATGGAAAGTATACGTGCCCGGAAGCAGTTTGATTACGTGAGATTGTCCTTCTTTTGATGTCCATTCACTAATTACTTTGCCATTTTGTTTGATTTGAATCTGCGCACCGGCAATTTCTTCACCATCCACATTTTGTTTGCTAAAGATGATCTCTTTTGGTTGAGGCTTTGTTGGTTCTGTTGGTTTTTCATTTTCAACTACGATCGTTTGTGATAGGTCATTTGGATTTTTATGCTCAACAACTTGAGAATCATCCATTTCGCCATCATTGTTTGTATCCACAAGCTTTTCTTTCGAGGTTGCCACTTCGTAAACTACATACGTTTCGCCTGATTGTAGCGTTAACGTGCCAAAATCAAGCACCCATTGTCCATTGCCAGTTTGGTCTGCTATGACATCTTTGCTTTGTGTAGCGATTGGCGTTACTTTGCCATCTTTCACATGCATTAAGGTGCCGACTAACTGATAAGCTTGGTTTGCAACTAATTTTTCATACATAACAGTATCTTTAACAGCTACTTTCTTCGCTTGTTCGGCGGTGATAGTTGCTGGTTTGGTTGCTGAACCGTTTTGATTAGCAGCTGAAACGGTGGTACGTAGGTTGCCTTTTTCAACCGGTGTCGGTGTAGGCGTTGGAACTTCTTTTGCTACCACGATGGTTTTGGCTAAGACATTTGGATTCTTATGTTCAACCACATGTGGCGCGTCTGGTTGATCGTCTTTGTTTGTATCTACTAAAGGTTTTTCTGAAGTAGCTGTTTCAAAGATTACATACTTCGTGCCAGGTTCTAAGGCTAGGTTACCGAAGTTTAGGCTCCATGTTCCTGTACCGGTCGCATCTGCCACGACTTTTGCTGTTTGAGTCGCAATTGCCTGTGCTTGGCCATTTGCTGTAATCTTCATTAGCGCTCCAGTTAATTGATAACTTTCACCCGCAACTAGATCGGTGTAGTAAATCGTATCTACTACTTTGACTTGTTTGCTCAGCGCACTTGGAAGGTTAACCGCATGTGTTTCGTTGGCCGTTAAATCATTTGCTGAAACAGTTGTGCGTAGGTTGCCTTCTTTTGGATTCACATAATTTGGTGTATCAGGCTCTTTTTGGTCTGTTACGACTAACTTACCATTTTCCACTTTAGCGTCTGGGGTTGCACTTACTTCGACTGTACCGTCTGCCTTCACTGTAAATGTAAAGTCAGTGACTGCTAAGTAGCCATTTGGTGATGCTTCTTCGTGGAAAGTGTAAGTTCCAGGTTCAAGTTCAACGGTATGAGACTTGCCTGCTTCTGATGTCCAGCTTTCAACGACTTTATCGCCTTGCTTGATTTGAATCTTCGCATCGGCAATTTCATCTCCAGCTACGTTTTGTTTGCTGAAGACAACTTTTTTCGTTGTAACCGTTGGGACTTCTGGTTTCTTCT
>DWVH01000033.1 GCA_019120335.1 Candidatus Enterococcus stercoripullorum | reverse complement strand
AATAAAAATATATATCTGGCTTGCACCTTCCCAGACTCGCTATCATAGGGATTTTTATTCTTTAATTGTTCAACGCATGTATTAAATTTATCTACAGTTTACTCGTTTTTCTTTTAGTTTGTCAATAGTTTATCATCATTTACACAAACTTTTTCACCCATTTACCTTGATATTTCCTTACCACCTTTCAAAATATCTTGCCAATTTTTCATCTGATCAATAAATTTTTTACTTTTTAAATGAATCCCAACATATTCATCGTATAAAAAATCAATAAATTGTCGCAAGCGCTGTTTTGTTTCAGGTTTTAAATCCAGTTGATTAATTTGCTCATAACGGATTTGCGAAAAAATTCTTACAAGTTGTATCATTTTGTAATCAGTTGGATAATGACGTGCATCCAAATATTGGTGTTTTTCGCATAAGATGCCATGGTACTTGCTCGAATAAACATACTTTCCATGACTTTCTCCACAAATCGCACAATGTTGCCAATCAAATAGTACTCCAAAACGTTGTAATACTTGGATTTCAAAAATATTTGTAATAATTTCGGCATCATAGCCTTGATCAATAAACAATAACGACTGAGCTAAAAAGTGATAAAGATTCGGGTCATACACATGATCTTCTATAGCTGCATCGGCTAAATTTAATAAATAAGTCGCATAACCAGCCAAAAAGATATCTTGTTGAATATTTAAAAACGGTTGAATATCTTTGGCACTGTTCAAAAAAGAAAGATTTTCACTATTAAAGGTTCCAATATAAACTGCCTGAGTAAAAGGTTGAACAGCTGCTTTTAAAGGTTGGTTTTTACGTTGGATTCCTTTAGCATAAAACATCTGCTTTCCTGCTGACTCCGTAAAAATCTTCACCAACATATCATTTTCGCGATGATTTTTTGTAAAGAGAATCAGCCCTTTTGACTCTGCTAAGGCCATATTTTCACCTTCTTAATAATCTTCTTTCCGATAGCCAAAATCAGTTAAATAAACTTGCTTATCACGCCAATCTTTCTGCACTTTAACCCATAATTCAAGGTAAACTTTATCCCCAAGCAGTTTTTCAATATCTTTTCTAGCTTGTGTCCCAATTTTTTTCAACATGGAGCCGCCTTTACCGATAATAATGCCTTTTTGACTGTCGCGCTCAATAATAATAGTTGCTTGAATTTGTACTTTTTCATCAGGTTTACGCTTCATAGAGTCAATAACCACTGCTACTGAATGCGGAACTTCATCACGAGTAAGTTGTAATATTTTTTCACGAATTAATTCAGATACAACAAAGTATTCTGGATGGTCGGTAATTTGATCTTCTGGGAAATATTGTGGTCCTGGTGGCATGATCTTTTCTAATTCTGACATTAAAGTTTCAAAATTATTTCCTTGTGTTGCTGAAATTGGAATAATTTGTGCAAAATCCATTTGCGCCTTAAAATCATCAATTTGTTCTAATAAATCATTAGGATGAATTTTATCAATTTTATTAATTACCAAATAAACTGGAACATTTAATTTCTTCAGTCGTTCAATAATCATATCATCGCCTTTGCCTCGCTTTTGGTCAGCACCAACCATGAATAACACCACTTCGACCTCATGTAAGGCACTATAAGCAGCTTCAACCATATAATCACCCAGACGATGTTTAGGTTTATGAATTCCCGGTGTGTCAATAAATACAATTTGTGTCGTATCTGTTGTGTATACTCCTTGAATTTTATTTCTTGTTGTTTGGGCTTTATCACTCATGATAGCAATTTTTTGGCCAACAATGCGATTCAATAATGTAGACTTTCCTACATTTGGTCGACCAACAATCGCCACAAAGCCAGATTTCTCGATTGTCATACTAACATCCTTTCTTCATTAATGAAATATCAAATCATAAAACTTCGGCCCAAAGATTAATAATCCAACAATTAATGCAAAAATTGCTTGCACTAAAACAAGGCCCGCTCCCATATCCTTTACTTTTTTACCTAAAGGATGAAAATGGTAATTAGTTATCATATCAACTAAATTTTCTAAAGAGGTATTCACCAGTTCCATCACAATCACTAGTGTGGCACTCAATAAAATCCAAATCCATTCAATGACACTCAAACGCATTACAACGCCTAAAATACAAACAACCACTAAAGCAAAACAGTGAAAACGAAAATTGCGTTCATCTTTAAAAGCAGTCTTTAAACCTGTAATTGCAAAATCAAGGGAATAGATAAAATGCTTATTTTTAGAAATATTTTTTTCTTTTCTTTCTTTATCTTTTAAGTCCATAGGCAGTCAATATATCCTCTTGTAAAGTAAACATTTCTTTTTCATCTTCTGGAGTCATATGATCATAACCATTGAGATGTAAGAAACCATGTACCGCTAAAAACCCTAATTCACGATCAAAACTATGTCCATATTCTTGCGCTTGCTCTTTTGCTCGCTCGACAGAAATCATGATATCACCAATGTTTCTAGGTAAATCAAAGGCTTCATCTTCATCAAATATAATAGCTAATTCACCTTCTCCTTCATCTTCTAAAGCGAAACTAATAACATCTGTGGCTTGGTCTTTATTTCGATAATCACGATTGATTTCTCTAATTTCTGCATTATTCATGAAGGTTACCGACATTTCTGTATCAGAGCTTAATTTCAAATAATTCCCTGCAAAGTCTAATAAATCAGCAATTTCATTTAATTTTTCCTCTGTTAATAAATTTTGTTCATCAATAAAGGTAATCTCCATTAATTCTCTCTTCTTTCTTGTTCTTCTTTCATACTTTTGGCTTCAGATTCCATCTTAGGATATTTAATTCTTGAATGGAACGTACTGCATAAACCATTAACAATAGATTTTTCGATAATGGCTAATTCATTTAATGTCACACCTGATTCGTTCAATTGACCATCTAAAATCCGTGATTCAATTAATTGATGAACAAATTTTTGAATCTTTTCATTACTTGGATGATCCATCGCACGTACAGCTGCCTCACAACTATCGGCAATACTTACAACGGCAGCCTCCTTAGTCTGAGGTTTAGGACCAGGATAACGATAATCACTTTCCTTTGTTTTGGGATCACGTTCTTTGGCTTTCACATAGAAAAACTTCATCAAGGTAGTCCCGTGGTGTTGGTTACAAATATCAATAACCATTTGTGGCATGTGATATTGTTCTAATATTTTAGCACCATCAATGACATGACCAAAAATAATTTGCTTACTGTCTTCAGGGAGTAAGAAATTGTGGGGATTTTCTGCACCATGTGGTAAATTTTCAACAAAAAAGTTCGCATGTTTTAACTTACCAATATCATGGTAGTAACAAGCAACTCGTGTAAGCAAACTACGACCATTAATCGCAGCCACAGCATTAGCACTCAAATTAGCTACCATCATACTGTGATGATACGTACCGGGTGCTTCTTCTAGGAGTTGTTTTAATAATGGATGATTTGGATTGCTTAGCTCATTTAGTACAATCATACTATCATCAGAGACTAAAAGCTCAATATACGGGAATAAGCCGACCATTAATAAGAGTGAAATGACATTCCCAATAAAGCCACAAATAAGTGTTAAATAGGTTTTAGTATCAGAAAAGCTCATTCCTTGCATGATAACAACAATCACATTCATAAAGAACGGAAATCCTAAAGCTAAAAGCATCGCCTGTAGTCTTTGTTTATATAGATTATGTCGTTTCAACAACGTACCCATTAAACCGGCAAATAGATAAGCAATCACAATAATCGTTAATACACTTGTCCCAATCGCATCATAGAAAATGAAATTCACTAATATGACTTGGAATAAAGCTGCGACAATAGCTAGACGTCGTTCAAGCAATACATTGACAGCAAATGGGGTAAACATCGCTGGATAAAGGAGTGATAAATAGGATATCGACTCATCTTGAATCACTTGAATGGTTTTCATGACAACAATTGAAACAAACATCATTAAAAGATAAAAAACAATTTTGATAATCCGACGTTTTAAATCTTTTTCCTGACAAGTAATGCTATATAACACAATAAGTTGTAAAACAATAACCAAAATTAAGGCAACCATTGGGAAGATTGAACCCCGTTGATTGGTTAAACCTAATAATTTTAATTTTTCCATTGCAGCGGCATCAATTTGTGAACCCTCGCGAACAATGATTTCTCCTTGATAAATCATTACAGGTTGCACATCATCTCTCGCTTTTTGCCGTAATTGCTCTGTTTTTTTCTCATTTAGGAAAGAGTTAGGTACAATTGCTTTAGATAAAATGGTCTTCACTAAGTTTTTGGAAGTTTCAGTTGTTTTCAGTTCATTCACTTGCTGATTTAATTCTTTTAAAATTGCTGTTACATCAGCTTCTTTAATTTGCTTCTTAAATTCTTGATCAATATATTTTAAACTTAGAGACTGTATTTCATTTAGTTCTTCGCTTGAAATGGAGAATAGTTCTTTATAAAAGGAATCATCAAAATTTTGATAAAAAGTTAAACTATCTGCATCCAGTGATTCAAACTGTTTCTTCAAATCAATTATTTCATCAGCAACCGAGATACTCGGCGCAACATCCCCAACTTTTTGATTTTCTAAAGCTTCTTGATACTTTACTTGTGCATTTTTTTCCACTTTTTTGACCAATTCAAATAAACGATTCACATATTGATATTGTTGTTTGGCAATATCTTCTTGAAATGTATATTCAGGGGTAACTGCCTCTGCGGCAATTTGTCTACGCTTTTTTGTTGCCTCTGTATTCTCAATGGTTTTATTGGCGCGAATGCTTTCTTCTACTACTTGTCCTTCATAATAATGAATGCTCTTTGTCTTAACGCTCGTAAAGATAACTAAAAAAGAGCAGATGAAGAAAAGCACGAATAGAAGTGGTAAAAAGAACTTACTCATTTTTTGATAAACTTTCCAAAACGGTTCAACTAGCATTGCCTCACCTCCATAGGTAAAGAATTGATTTATTTTTGCTCATATGCTTTGATTATCTTGGCAACAATTGGATGACGAACCACATCATTTGCATCAAAATATACAAATTGAATCTGTTCAATTTCTGCAAGCGTCTTTTGTGCATGTAACAGTCCACTTGTAACACCACGAGGCAAATCAATTTGTGAAGTATCACCATTAATAATCATTTTTGAATGAAAACCGAGACGTGTTAAAAACATCTTCATTTGTGAAATAGTCGTATTTTGCGCCTCGTCTAAAATAACAAAAGCATCATCTAAGGTACGACCACGCATATAGGCTAATGGGGCAATTTCAATCACGCCGCGTTCAATTAAACGCGTTGTATGTTCAATGCCAAAAATCTGGTGTAAAGCATCGTACACCGGACGCAAATAAGGATCCACTTTTTCTTTTAAATCTCCAGGTAAAAACCCTAAACTTTCGCCAGCTTCGACAGCAGGACGCGTTAAGATAATTCTTTGCACTTCGCCTTTTTTCAGTGCCAACACAGCTAAAACAACAGCCAAAAATGTCTTACCCGTACCTGCTGGACCAATACCAAAAACAACATCATGATTTTTCACTGCTTCTACATAATAATGTTGCCCACGATTTTTTACGCGAACAACTTGGCCTTTTCGTGTTTTAATTAATTCTTGTTCATATAAATGAATAAATTCCTCAAGATTTCCTCTTCTAAGCATATTTAATGCTGTCACAACATCTGGAGTATGAATCGGCAAACCACGACGGATTAATTCAGCCAAAGAATCAATCACTAATTTTGCTTCGTCTACAGCCAATTCTTCCCCTTCAATTTGTAACATTTCACCACGGGTACGTATAATAACAGGGAGTTGTTCCTCAATTAATTGCATATGTTTGTCATGTGTACCATAGAGTAAACCCAAATCAATTTGGTCATCAAAATTCAAATCTACTGTTTTTTTGCGCTCTACCAAGCAAACTCCTCCTAATCAATTCATGATTATCAATAATTATATCATACAATAAAAAAAATTTCGATAATTCCCCACATGACTCCCTATTCAAAAAATATGATAAAATAAAAAAACAGCTAGATTATCTCTAGCTGTCAATGACATTGAGTATTACTTATTCAGCAATTCTTTAACAATTGCATTCACTTGATTACCGTCTGCTTTTCCTTTAACTAAAGGCATTACAGCACCCATAACCTTACCAAATTCTTTTGCAGAAGTTGCTTTAACTTTTTCAATTGCTTCTGAAACAATTTTGCGAATTTCTTCTTCAGTTAATTGTTTTGGTAAATATTTTTCAACAATTGCAATCTCAACTTTAACTTTTTCAACTAAATCTTCACGGCCTGCTTGTACAAATTCAGAAAGAGCATCACGTCGTTGTTTCATTTCGCGAGACAACACAGTAAGTTCTTCATCTGCATTTAATTCATGCCCAGCCTTGATTTGTTCATTTTGAATCGATGCTTTCAACATGCGAATCACTTGTAAAGCTTCTTTATCTTTTGCTTTCATCGCCGTCTTCATATCATCGTTCAAAGTACTTAGTAGTGACACACTACCAGCTCCATTTCGTTACTACTAAATTAGTATTTTTTACGTTTTCTAGCAGCTTCAGATTTTTTCTTGCGTCGAACACTTGGTTTTTCATAGAATTCACGTTTACGAGATTCTTGTAAAGTACCAGCTTTAGACACGGAACGTTTGAAGCGACGAAGAGCATCGTCAAGAGATTCATTTTTGCGAACCACTGTTTTTGACATGTAAATCCCTCCCTCCGAGCTTAAAAAGTAACCGTTTTTGTTATCGAAATTTACTTTCTTAAAAAAACATTGTCCTTTTCGAATTATAGCTAAGTT
>DWVH01000032.1 GCA_019120335.1 Candidatus Enterococcus stercoripullorum | reverse complement strand
TTCAAGGATAAATCGTCGTATCAAAGCTCATTCATAAGTAGTAAATTAGTAGTAAATTGAGTGGTTTTGACCTTGATAAAGTGTGATAAGTCCAGTTTTTATGCGGATAACTAGATTTTTATGCTATTTTTTATCATAAAAAATACACAAATACCAATGATAAGGCATGTAACATTAGTTGTATGTGTATGTTATGATATTAGCTTGTAGGATGGCTTAACTAGTATGAAAACTACACGTTCAAGATATACGATAATATATATTTGATAAATGGTGGTGAATAAAATGAGTGAAAAGCAAATTACTGATGCTGAAAAAAAGAAGGAAAATACTAAACGTATTCTGGAACTAAATTTTAAACTGCTGAAAAAACAACTTGAGAACCATAAAGATATTTACATGAGATTAAAGGATAAATAAATTATAGAATAGAAGTGCATAGATGTAGGATTTGATTATTCAGATAATTTCTTTATCTAGTTTTTGGTTACAATATTGGCTGATTATTTGCCTGTGAATTTTGTAAATCGGTTATCAGACTTCTTACGAAATTGTGCTGTGACATGAGCATGGATATTCATGGTAGTTTTAATATCTTTGTGGACAAACCATTCTTGTGAGTTAAAAAGAAATACCGGTATAATAAATAATCTATGTAATGATAGGTTATACTCTTGTGGTACATTTTTCTATTATTAACTTAAAATGTTCAAAATATTTTTTAATTATTTATGTTGAAAACAAGTGGGGAAATTATAGCATTTATTTCACCTGTATATTATACTTACTAATGAATAGTATTGAAGAAAGGGAGTGTAGAGATTGGCAACTTATAAAGCAATTCATATATTGAAAGATTTTTCTTTATCTGAGCTAGAGGGCTTGGCATCTCTATTCTCTAGTGAAAAATCTATTATTGGTAAAGAAGATAATCCGTTTAAATGCATTGCATATAATCCTGATTGTTATTTAAAAAATATGGATAAAATAAGTAGGCAATTTGAAAATGGAAATTTTAGACCTGTGATAATTACAAATTACAAATTTCTAGCTTTATTACTGTGGGGATATAAACTTGAAGAATTTATTTTTACTGATTTTTCTTTTAAAGAAGACGGAGAAGAAGCTGAGTTAGAGAAAGAGATAGTTAAAGGCATGCTGTCTGATTCCGATGAAGTAGGCAATATATCTAATTTCTTAGAAGAGAATAGTCAAAAGATTCAATATGTAGAATTGTATCTAAAAAGTTTCCAAAATCGTGTCTGTATTCATTCTAATGGGAATATATCTTTATCGAATACATTTGATAAGGGATTATACTCTTTTATAATCAAGATTGTTCAATTCCTTTTTATAGGATATACGTGCTAACTATGAAAAAGAAGATAAAATCAAAATTTATTGATGCGATTGCTACCTTCATCGGAAGTTTAATTGCTTTATATTTATCTCAGAAGCTAAATCCAATTTTTATTTCATACTTCAACTATTTAAAATGGAAACCTACTAGTATAGAGAAGGTTGAAGGCATTGTATTTTCGTTCTTTGTAGCTTTAGGGTTTATTGTAGTTCTTGCATTTTTCGGGATAATTAATTGGATTTTGGAGAGGATTACTTTTCCAAAAGTAAAAGTTTCTTTTTTTAATCAAAAAGATAAAAAAATTCAGGAGTTAGATTTTAGCGATAGCCCTGAAGAGCCCCACTACTTAAAAATTTGTTTTGATGCGAAATTCACTAAAATACAACTTTGGTTTCTCAAGCGAATTTTGAAGGCAAAGGTTGTTATAAGGTTAAACCCTAAAATGTGTACGATAGAACTTGCTAAAGGTTTTATTGCAAATAACGAAGATTTTTATTTAGAAAATGGATCTATAACCTTCGATATTTTCTCTAAATATAGTTCTTCAAGTCAGTATAGTTCAATTTACTTACAACTGAATCTTCTCCTAGTCCAAGCAGCTAAGGGAGAAATAAAACTTGAACTAGATTTATCTAAATCACCGTTCTTATCTAAACATCTATTTATAAATTACTGCAAATTTCAGTTAGAACAGTTTACTATTCAAGGATAGGAGTTGAATTAATGAGTTATTTACATAAAAATCAACGTTATACGCTTTTAAAACTAAATAATGAACTTGCTACTTTAGACGATGTTAAAGAGAAAGTTCTGGTTAGAGAATATAAAGATCCTTTGAAAGTTAAAAATATTCCAGAGGGAACACTTGAGGATGAAAAAACATTTCTTTATAAGTGGATCAATGCTTCAGAAAAAGAAAATATTAAATTTGAAGAAGTAGACGAAGGATTTTCATATATTAAAGTTACTGCCTTTTGTGAATTTAGCACTCGAAGAGTTTTTGATCAAAGTACAGGGAAATTACTGCCTAAAGATGAACGATTAAATAAGTCAATTGTCGATGTCATTTTTGTTAAATCGGAAGATGGATTGTATGCTGTAATATTCTCTACAGAATTTTATGAGTTAAGGCGTGTGAAGCGATTGATTGGTGAACACTCAATTGAACCTTTATCTTCGATACATCAAACCGAATCAGATTTGTTTCATTGGCTCTTTTATAAACGGATAAAGGAAGAATTTGAATTAAGTAAAAATATTACTTTAGATAACATTAATGGATTTACAGGTACAGTTTTTAGTGAAGAAAACCAATTTGAAGGCACTAGTACTCAGACAGCTGAGTTAATTATAACTAAAGCGTTTATTACTAATGGTTATCCAATTACATCTATAAAAATTGATTTGCAAATGTCAATTGCGGCAGTCACTTTTTATCTAAATGAGGTTTCTGAAGGAAAAGAACTGAGAATAGTTGTGCAGAAAAATTCTTTTATAGCACTGTTGTTTAATAATGAAGATGTTGAATATGTTATTCCTATCTATGTATTTTTCTATTTAATACCTGAAATAGTAAGGCTATATAAACAAGATGAGTCTGAATTTTTATCTAGATCAAGAAACAATTTTTTAACTGAGATAGGTAAAGAAGTAATTAAAACTATAATGGCTAAAAATGATATAGATATAGAAGACTTGAAATAGAAATCTAAATTGTTTCAAATGGAATCATAACTATCCTCAACTCTCTAGAAAGAATTTAACCTCATGGTTGATAAGAAAAATAGTTTGATTCTTCAAATAACTCCTCTACCTAATTCTTTGGCTACGATATTGGCTACGTTGCTGACAAAAGTATATACTATTATATACTATCATTTTGATGTAATTTTCTAAATGAAATATCTCTATCATCCTAATATTCTTTCATTGATTCTCTAAAGAGTTAATGGAAGGTAGCGTGGGATAAACTACTAAGAAGAATAATAATTAAGAGAAGCCCTATCTTATCAGAAGGGCTTCTCTATTTTTATGTATACACAGTACAAAAACTACAAGATTTATATTAGAATATATGCTAAATTGTACTTATAGATAAATAAATGAAAGTGAAAAATGTATGCGTAATAATAAATCAACGGATACAGAAAAGAAAAAGAATACAAAGTGTATCTTGGAACTAAATTTTAAGTTGAAAAAACAACTCGAACAACATAAAGATATTTATATGTGATTAAAGGATAAATAAGATATGGAATATGCAATTAAGGTTCATGATTGAACGAATAGATGAAATAGACGGATGAAACGGTATAAAATATTATGACGCATTTTTGAAAGTGTAATTGAACCGATTAGAGACTACATTACTGATTTTTTCCTAGATATTTTAAGCAAAAATTTGTATAATATAGATTAGCGTATTTCAAAAATAGACGCAGAAAGGGACTGGTAAAATGAGTTATCAAGCGTTGTATCGTGTATGGCGTTCACAAAGATTTGCAGATATTGTCGGACAACAGGCGATTACGCAGACCTTAAAAAACGCAATTAAACAAGATCAGATATCGCATGCTTATTTATTCACCGGCCCTCGAGGAACAGGGAAAACCAGTGCGGCGAAGATTTTTGCAAAAGCGGTAAACTGTCCTCACCAAAAAGACGGCGAGCCTTGCAATGAATGTGAGATTTGTCGTTCAATTACGCAAGGGACGCTGGATGATGTCATTGAAATGGACGCGGCTAGTAATAACGGAGTCGATGAAGTCCGCTTGATTCGTGATCGAGCGAATTATGCACCGACACAAGCTAAGTATAAAGTCTATATCATCGATGAAGTGCACATGCTTTCAACTGGGGCTTTTAATGCTTTATTAAAAACGTTAGAAGAACCTAAAAAGAATGTCATCTTTATTCTGGCAACAACCGAAGTGCATAAGATTCCGGCTACCATTATTTCGCGGACTCAACGTTTTGATTTTAAACGTATTAGAATTCCAGAAATAAGCGAGCATTTGGCCTATATATTGGACCAAGAGCAAGTCGCCTATGATCAAGAGGCACTTCAACTCATTGCGAGATGTGCAGAAGGTGGGATGCGGGATGCGTTAAGTATATTGGATCAAGCCATTGCCTATCACCCTGAACACATTGATTTGCAGACGGCGATGAGTGTGACCGGTAGTTTATCTGATGAAGTGATGGCGCAACTATTGACCTATTGCGAAAAACAAGAAACTGCACAAGCCTTAACTGCAGTCAAAGAGTTATTGCAAGCGGGAAAAGAAGCCAAACGATTATTGGAAAATTTATTGGTTTATTGTCGTGATTTATTAATTGCGCAAAAAGCACCAGATTATTTAGCACAGCAAGCGACCAATTATACGGATAGTTTTCACCAGTTGGCCAAAGAGTTAGCACCAGAAACGATTTTCCAATGGATAGAGATACTTTCCAAGGCACAAAATGAATTACGCTTTGTTACGAATCCGACAATCTACCTAGAAGTGGCGATTGTAAAATTAAGTGAGCCTACACAAACACCTCGTCTATCTGTTGGTTCACAAGCAACGAATGCAAGTCCTGTGATGGATTCACAAGAGGTGCAACAATTAAAACAGCAAATTCAAGCTTTACAAAAAGAAGTTTCACAATTGAAGCAAAATCAAGGAAGCACACCGACGGAAAATAAACCGAAACGTAGCACAACTTCACAAAGTACGGTGCAATATCGGATTCCGAAAGTACAAGTGTTTGAAGTCTTATCAAAAGCCACTCGTGAAGATTTACAGGCGGTGAATCAAGTTTGGGAAGAATTGATGCAACACTTGCAAGTAACGCAACGGGCTTTATTACATGCTTCAAAAGTGCAAGCAGCTTCTCCAGATGGATTAGTAATTTCCTTTGGTTATGAAATTTTATGTAATAAAGCGGCTAATGATCAAACGCTACTGAATGATATGCAGAATTATCTCAGTCTGTTAATTAAAGATTATTCACCGAAATTAGTCTTTATTCCATCAGATAGCTGGTCACAATTAAGACGTGAATTCATTACCCTACATAAAGATGAATTTGCTAAAAAAACAGCATCTACTGACAAAACAGGGGATGAACAAGCAAATAGCAAGACGCCTCAGCAGCCAACCCATGAATTTATGGCAGAGGAATTAGCAAACTCACCAGAACAAGAAACGGAAAAAATGGTCCAAACAGCCCAAGAGTTGTTTGGTGATTTAGTGAAAATAGAAGAATAATGAAGAATTTGGAGTGATAGCATTATGATGCGCGGAATGGGCAACATGCAAGGAATGTTAAAACAAGTAAAGAAAATGCAAAAAGAAATGATGGCGGCTCAAGAAGCTTTAAATCAACAGACTTTTATCGGTGTTTCAACCAATGATTATGTCAAAGCTACCGTTACAGGCGAACAACAATTAAAAGATTTGGAAATTAATCCTGCAATTATTGATGATCAAGATCCAGAAATGTTACAGGATTTAGTGATTATGGCCGTGAATGATGCCTTACAAAAAGCGAAAAAAGCCCAAGAAGACACATTAGGTAAATACACGAAAGGCTTACCAGGATTTTAATTAAAGGGATGAGACGATGCAATATCCAGAACCAATTGCCAGATTAATTGCAAGTTATATGAATCTGCCGGGGATTGGTCAGAAAACAGCGACTAGATTAGCTTTTCATACGATTGATATGAAAGAAGAAGTGGTGAATGAATTTGCTAAATCGCTTTTAAGTGTCAAACGTGATTTAACTTTTTGTAGTGTGTGTGGCAATATCACCGAAGAAGATCCATGTGAAATCTGTAGTGATGAAACGCGCGATAAAAGTACGATTCTTGTCGTTGAAGAACCCAAAGATGTCATGGCGTTAGAAAAAATGAAAGAATATCGTGGTCTTTACCATGTCTTACACGGGGTCATTTCACCGATGGAAGGCACAGGACCGGAAGATATTCAAATTCCATCGCTCTTAACACGACTTCATGATGAAAGAGTCAAAGAAGTGATTATTGCGACCAATGCAACGACAGAAGGAGAAGCAACCGCAATGTATCTATCTAGGCTGATTAAACCAGCAGGCATTAAAGTGACCCGCCTTGCTCATGGTTTGTCTGTAGGAAGCGATATTGAGTATGCGGATGAAGTAACCTTGCTCAAAGCGGTAGAAGGCCGTCGCGAACTATAAAAGATATTGGAGGAAATTATGGCTAACGGCTTATTTATTACAATTGAAGGACCAGACGGCGCAGGGAAAACCACCGTCTTAAACGAATTATTTCCACGTTTACAAATGATTGCTCAAAAAGAAATCATTAAGACGCGTGAACCAGGTGGCGTATTGATTGCGGAAAAAATTCGTCAAATTATCTTAAATCCAGATCACCGTCAAATGGATGAACGTACAGAAGCCTTACTCTATGCTGCGGCGCGTCGTCAGCACTTAGTAGAGGCGATTATCCCAGCGTTAAATGAAGGGAAAATTGTTATCTGTGATCGTTTTGTAGATAGCTCCTTAACGTATCAAGGAGCCGGTCGACGAATTGGGATGAAAGAAATTGCTCAAATCAATGAATTTGCGACAGAAGGATTAGAACCAGATTTTACCTTATACTTAGATGTTGATTCAGACACGGGATTAAGACGTATCCAAAATCATCGCAAAAAAGATGTTGACCGCTTAGACTTGGAGGGATTAGAGTTCCATCAACGGGTGCGTCATGCTTATCTAAAATTAGCAGAAGAAAACCCAGTGCGTATTCATCGAATTGATGCTAAAATGAGTTTGCAAGAAGTTGTTGAATCAAGTTTTTCAGCAATTGTGGAAAGTAACCCAACATTTTTTAAACGAGGTGAATAGCGATGAAAATGATAATTGCGATTGTTCAAGATAAGGATAGTAACCGACTAGCCAATGAATTTATTGAGGCTGATGTGCGCGCTACAAAATTATCGACCACTGGTGGATTTTTAAAAGCGGGCAATACCACTTTCATGATTGGTTTAGAAGATGAACGAGTAGAGGAAGTACTAGCTTTGATTAAGAAAACTTGTCAATCTAGAAAACAATTTATCACTTCTCCTATGTCCTTAGATTTATCCATTGACTCACCTATGCCTTATCCACTGGAAGTAGAAGTCGGCGGTGCAACTGTGTTTGTCTTACCAGTTGAGGGATTCCATCATTTTTAAAAAGAAGGAGATGGCGTAATGGGTGAATTGTTAAATCCTAATGTGCATTCTCTGATGAAACAAAGTATTGAGCATGGGCGTTTGGCTCATGCTTATCTTTTTGAAGGGGAAAAAGGCACAGGAAAACACCAAGAAAGTCTTTGGTTAGCTAAGCGTTTATATTGTACTAACGTGAAAGAAAACGAGCCTTGCAATGTGTGTCTCAATTGTTTACGTATCGAAAATAATGAGCACCCCAATGTACATCAAGTTACACCAGATGGCCAAACGATTAAAGTGGATCAAATTCGACAACTACAAACAGAATTTGCGAAACGTGGCTTTGAAGCAGGTCGACAAATCTTTATTCTTTCTGATGCTGAAACGATGAATAACCAGGCGGCGAATAGTTTGCTGAAATTCTTGGAGGAGCCTTCTGGACAAGTGTTGCTCTTGTTAGAAACAAGTGCGATAGGCAAAATTTTACCAACAATTCAATCGCGGTGTCAGATTATTCATTTTCATTTGTCGACTACGCATTTAATCGAGCAATTACAGCAAGCTGGCCTATCTTTAAATACCGCGAAAATTCTAGCATACTTAACGAATAGTTATGATAAAGCGGTTGAAATCTCACGCGATGAATGGTTTAATGATGCTAGGGATGTTTTAAAACAATTTGTCCAATATTTGACAAATCGTGATTTTGCAGCCTTTGTATATGTGCAGCGGAAAATCATACCAATAACGAAAGAAAAAGAGCAGCAACAATTATTTTTTGATTTATTAATGTATGCGTTTCGTACGTTGCGCGATGAAAATCAAGGTAATTTACAGACTGTTTATAATCAAGCATTGGCCGATTTATTACAGGCAAAAACGAAGCTGAATAGTAATGTTGCCTTTCAAAATGTCATCGAGCAATTTGTTTTGCATTTTCTACAGCAATAAAATTTTTGAGGTAAAGGAAGAGGATTATGGTTCAAGTAGTAGGTGTTCGTTATAAAAAAGCTGGCCATATTTATTACTTTTCTCCAGGACATACACAATATCAATTTAAAGACCAAGTACTTGTTGAGTCTCAGCAAGCGACTTGTTTAGCTACTGTTGTTTTGCCAAATCGTGAAATGGCCGAAGAAGACTTGCCCGAAGAAATCAAACCAGTTATTTCTTTGGCAAGCGAATCTGACTTAGATCAAGCACGCCAAAATGAGTTAGATGCCAAAGAAGCGTATGGCATTGCAAAAGAGAAAATTAATGAGCATGGACTAGTGATGAAGTTAGTACAGGTAGAATATACCCTTGATCGTTCTAAGATGATTTTTTATTTTACTGCCGATGGTCGTGTGGATTTTCGTGAATTGGTCAAGGATTTAGCTAGTATCTTTAGAACACGGATTGAGTTACGTCAAATTGGCGTCCGTGATGAAGCCAAGATTTTAGGCGGTATTGGTCCATGTGGTCGTCCATTATGTTGCTCGACCTTTTTAGGAGACTTTATGCCTGTTTCGATTAAAATGGCTAAAGATCAAGGTTTATCTTTAAATCCAACCAAGATTTCTGGTTTGTGTGGACGCTTAATGTGTTGTTTAAAATATGAAAATGATGAATATGAATTAGCTAAAAAAGAGATGCCTGATTTTGGTGCGCAAGTCAAAACACCAGAAGGCATCGGTAAAGTGGTGGAATTGAACTTATTGTCACGCATTGTCAAAGTGAAATTCCCAAATCGTGAAATTGCCTTGGAATATACCCAAGATGAAATTGAAGAAGTGGTAAAGTAGGTGAACAAGATGAAGTTAGATAAACGTGATTTATATGATGGCTTGGATGCGTTTGAGTCTGATTTATCCCAGATGCTATCTAAATTACAAACAATGAAACAATCCATCCAAGAGTTAGTAGAGAAAAATACCGAGCTCGAATTGGAAAATCAAAAATTACGTGAGCATTTACGAGAAATGAATCAAACCAATCCAAATAAAAAAATGAAGCAAGCTTTGTCTACTTCACGTAAAAATCTTGAAAATATCTATGAAGAAGGCTTTCACGTATGTTATGACTTATATGGTTCAAGAAGAGCAAATGATGAACCATGTGCCTTTTGTTTAGAAGTCATTTATCGTGAATAATGAGGGATAAAATGTTAACCAAACAAAAAAGTTATCATCACAATGGCGCTTGTCTCTATCTAGTACCGACGCCCATTGGAAATCTACTAGATATGACGCAAAGAGCGGTTGAAATTTTAAAACAGGTAGATTTAATTGCCAGCGAAGATACACGCAATACGCAAAAATTGTTAAATCATTTTGAAATTTCTACGCCACAAAAAAGTTTACATGAGCATAATTATAAGGAACGAGTGCCGCAGTTAGTAGATTACTTACTTGCGGGTCAGTCGATTGCCCAAGTCTCTGATGCGGGGATGCCCTCGATTAGCGATCCTGGTCATGAATTAGTCCAAGCTTGCATTGCAGCAGATATTCCAGTTGTTGCCTTGCCAGGACCAACAGCTGGCCTGACTGCGTTGATTGCATCAGGATTATCCGCGCAACCAAATTATTTTCATGGCTTTTTACCGCGTAAGAAAAAAGAGCAAGTCGCAGCTTTAACTCCTTTAGCGCAACTTCCTGCTAGTATGATTTTTTATGAATCACCGTATCGCCTTGCAAGTACGTTAGCGAATATGGTGGAAGTTTTTGGGGGAAATCGACAAGCCGTGATTTGTCGCGAATTAACCAAAATCCATGAAGAATTTATCCGGGGAACTTTACTAGAGTTAGCCCAATATGCTAAAGACAATGAAATCAAAGGCGAGTGCTGTCTTTTAGTATCTGGCCAGTCTCTTGAGGAACAGTCAACAGAAGTAGTTGTATTGACAGAGGAACAAATTCGCCAAAAAGTTGCCGATCGCATCGAAATATATGGCGAGAAACCAAATACTGCAATTAAAGAAGTGGCTAAAGCGCTAGGCTATAAAAAGCAAGCAATCTATCAAATCTATCATGAAATTCATTCGTAATATATCTAATGGTAACGTATCAAATGTAGAAGTTTTTTCTATGTTTGATGCGTTTTTTGACATCTATGTTAGAAAAGCTAACATAGCAAGTGATGAATTTTCAGAAAATTGCACAAATTCCGTCAAAATGCTAGAAAACTGAAAAAAGATGTGTTAGTATTTCTGACATAAGGTAGGTTACCTTAAAAAGTTGGTTATCATTCAGTCGTTTAGGACGATAAAAAGGAGAGATTCAAATGGAAACAGGAAACATTGCATTTATTTTGATTTGTAGTGGGTTAGTCTTCTTAATGACCCCGGCGCTAGCTTTCTTTTATGGTGGGTTAGAGCAAAGAAAAAATATCTTAAATACAATGATGATGGTTATCTGTACTTTAGGATTGGCTTCAATATTATGGATTGCGATTGGTTATTCGTTATCCTTTAGCGGCGATCATCTATTTGTCGGAAATTTGGATAAAGTCTTTTTTAACCATGTATCAATGACAAAAGGTGATGGCATCCCAGAAGGACTATTCGCAGCCTTTCAAATGATGTTTGCGTTGATTGCTACAGCGATTATCACTGGTTCAGTAGTTGGCCGAATGAAGTTTTCGGCGATTTTCTTATTTATCGCTGCTTGGATTATTCTTGTATACGCCCCATTAGCTCACATGGTTTGGGGCAAAGGGTTGCTAGATGCGATGGGTTCAATTGACTTTGCTGGTGGAAATGTCGTGCATATTAGCTCTGGTATTTCAGGTTTGGTATTAGCTTATGTAGTGGGTAAACGACGCGAATATGCGCAAATCGAATATCGCCCACATAATATTCCGTTTGTAGTACTTGGTGCAGGCCTCTTATGGTTTGGTTGGTTTGGTTTTAATGCCGGTTCAGCACTTGCAGCCGATGGTTTAGCGATTCATGCTTTATTAACAACGAATACTGCTGCAGCTAGTGCGATGCTATCATGGATGTTGATTGAAAAACTAGTCATTGGTAAACCTACTGTAGTTGGCGCTTGTACAGGTGCTGTTGTTGGATTGGTTGCGATTACCCCGGGCGCAGGTTTTGTTTCACTATGGTCTTCCATTATTATCGGATTTTTAGTTAGTCCGTTTTGTTTCTATTTTATTTCTGTTATCAAGCAAAAATTGCAATTAGATGATGCGCTAGATGCTTTTGGCTGTCACGGTGTTGGTGGGATTTTCGGTGGAATAATGACAGGAATTTTCGCCGATCCTGCAGTTGGTGGGAAAGCTGGTTTATTCTATGGCAATGTTCAATTATTCTTAGCCCAGCTTGAAAGTATTGTCTTTACCATTGTTTTTGCCGGTCTATTGAGTTTTGTGATTATCAGCGTGATTAAATTCTTTATGCCAATTCGCGTCACTGACTCAGAAGAAGCACTTGGTATGGACCGTATCGAACATGATGAAACAGCTTATCCAACCTTTATGGGATTAGATTCATAAGAAAGAAGGTAGTGTTTATGAAGAAAATAGAAGCAGTCATTCGTTTAGAAAAATTAGAAGAATTAAAAGCTGAGATTAACCGTGATTTTGAGATTTCCGGGATGACCGTTACCCAAGTCTTAGGGTATGGGAATCAAAAAGGTGTCAAAGAATATGTACGCGGCAAGGCGATTATTACCAGACTTTTACCGAAAGTCAAGGTCAGCTTTGTTTTAGAAGATAAAGATGTCGAAAGTGTGGTCGATCGTATTCTGATGATTTGTGGCACAGGAGAAGTCGGTGATGGCAAGATATTTATCTCACCAATAGAAGAAGTCATCCGCATCCGCACCGGCCAACGAGGCAAAGAAGCAATATAGAATAAAGGTCGTGAGAAGGGTCGATCAGCTACAAGCAGCTAAGTTTGTCCGGAATGACAGGAAAATCCGCTAGCGTTAAAGATTTTCCTAGTCAGGCCGGCTTAGATGCGAGGTAGCTACCCTTCGAACGCCGTAGATGAAGGATGTGAAGCGACTCGATCAGCTACGAGCGGATAAGTTTGTCCAACACATCGGGAAAGTCCAAAAAGTAAAGACTTTCCCAGATGGGGTGGCTTATACGCCGAAGTAGCTAGTCGCTGAACACAGATTAGGAAAAAGGATGTGAAGCAGCTCGCCCAGACATGAAGAAATTCGTGTGCTTACCTACCGCTGAGAAAATCGGATGAAAGGAGATTTTCATAAGCAGGAGGGTGAATTTTCCGAGTATTTAGTTGATTGATACCGAGAAAGCTAAGTTTGTCCGGAATGACAGGAAAATCCGCTAGCGTTAAAGATTTTCCTAGTCAGGCCGGCTTAGATGCGAGGTAGCTACCCTTCGAACGCCGTAGATAAAGGATGTGAAGTGACTTTTTTGCAACATATCGAACATCCATAAGACCTCCCATAAGCTAGTGAGTAAATGCTTGCTAGCTTATTTTTATTGTTTTTCGATAAAAATCTGCTATACTCTAGGCAAAGAAAGGATGATGAAAATGGAAAAATATATGATTACTTTCGTTAGTATCATATTGAGTGCGATTTTTTGGTTGATGAGTTTTCTTGTGGGCGTACAGATTTTTACCAGCGAGCATCAAGGCATGATTTGGCAAAACAACTTAACGCTTATTTGTCTGATTTTAGCAGCGGGAATTATTAGCTATTTGGCAGTTAAAAGTGTGCGTATTTGGCAAAAATCAAGTCAACATGCTTTTCAAAAAGAGTTACTCATCTATACAAAGCAAGTAAGTTTAGTGAGTGTTGTCATCTTTTTCTTGAGTTTAGGTATTTTACCGATGTTTTATCGTTGGGCGAACTTAGGCGATGCACCAGGTGTGATGCTGATAGGATTAGCCATTTGTTTTGTTTTTTTCACGATGGTTTTAATCAGTTTCCGTTTTTCAAAGTTATACCAAAAAGCACTATCCTTACAAGATGAATTAGAGATGGTGATTTAAATGATTGAAATACACTTAGACCAAATATTTAAAAAAGCGCCAAATGACCTTAACGCAACTCTCTGAAGCCGTCGAGATTACAATTGCCAACCTCTCTATCCTGAAAAGTGGCAAAGCAAAGGCTATTCGTTTTTCGACTTTAGAAAAAATCTGTGAAGTACTTGAATGTCAACCAGGCGACTTGATTTCTTATGTGCCTGAAGATTGAAACGGAATATCTGTTCTTGTATAATAGAGATAGAAAAGTTTGAGAAACAGGTGAGAGATATGGCGGAGATGCGTTTTCCCTTAAAAAATGACATGAGCCGTAAAATTATTCATATCGATATGGACGCGTTTTTTGCCTCAGTGGAAGAGCGTGACAATCCTGAGTTGGCTAAGCATCCTCTAGTGATTGCCCGTCATCCCAAAGACACCAAAGGCCGTGGGGTGGTGACGACTTGTAATTATAAGGCCAGAGAATACGGGATACATTCGGCAATGAGTGCCAAAAAGGCGTATGAATTATGTCCGCAAGCCGTCTTTGTTCCCGGTAATTATCAAAAATATCGAGAAATTTCGCGTCAGATTCGCGCCATTTTTCATCGCTATACAGACTTGATTGAACCGATGTCGATTGATGAAGCTTATCTAGATGTGACCGAAAATAAAATTGGTTCAAAAAGTGCCATCAAAGTCGCACGCTGTATTCAAGAAGATATTTGGCGTGAATTACATCTTACTTGTTCCGCTGGGGTGAGTTATAACAAGTTTTTGGCTAAATTAGCTTCAGATTATCGCAAACCCCATGGTATGACCGTGATTATGCCAGGTGAAGCCGAGGCGTTTTTAAAACCATTACCGATTGAGAAGTTTCATGGTGTGGGGAAAAAGACGATTCCTAAAATGCATGAGATGGGGATTTTCACGGGTGAAGATTTGTATAATAAATCAGAAATGGAGCTAATTCATGCATTTGGCAAGATGGGTTACTCGCTTTATCGCAAAGTTCGGGGGATTCATAATTCTCCTGTCGTGACCAATCGTGAACGCAAATCTATTGGCAAAGAACATACTTTTGGTGAGAGTCTTTATTCGATGAACCAGGCGATTTCACAGCTACGTCTATTATCAGAAAGTGTTGCTAATACAGCTATCAAGCAAGAAAAACAAGGACAAACCGTGGTCTTAAAACTGCGCTACGATGATTATACGACAATTACCAAGAGACAGACCTTCCCAGAGTTTATTGATTATAAAGAGGATATTTTTTCGAAGGCGAGTCTTTTATTTGAAGATACATATGAAGAAGGACGGGGGATTCGCTTGTTAGGCATCACCTTGACCAATTTAAAGGATAAGACCTATGAGTTGATTACCTTACCATTGTTTGAATATGAAAGAAAAAATCTCAAGGATGACAGATGAGTCACTGTTTCCTTGAGATTTTCATTTAGCCGCCTAATTCATTGCGTTTGATTTGTTCGTAACTTTGGTCGGCATCTTTACATTTTGACCAAATGACGGCTTGTTTTAATTTTAAGGATTGAGGAACATCGATAATTCTTTGATTCCGACTGCCTCGAAATTGTAGGTTTAAATCTTTTTGTGCTAATTCGAAACGACCATCGACTAAAATATCGATTTGGCTTAACAGTTCTAATTTATCAGGAGTTTCTTGCAGTAATTCTTCAAAGGTATAGCCACTCCAACTCCAAATATCTTTTGTGTCGCCAAAGGTTTCGCGTACTTTTTTGACGAGTGGTAAGACGACGGGTGTATTTAAGAAAGGCTCGCCACCAAGTAAGGTTAATCCTTGCACATAGCTATGGGATAAGTCGGCCATGATTTGAGCTTCTAGTTCTTCCGTGTAGGGGGTGCCGTAGTTGAAATTTTGGACAGCTTTATTAAAACACCCCTCACAAGCAAATAAGCAACCACTCACATATAGACTATTGCGGACTCCTTCGCCATCGACAAAGTTAAAAGGTTTATAGTCGGCAATCATGCGTTGAGATAAAACCTTTGCATCCCATTCTTTTGGTTTTGGATGATTCATTAGTGCACATCCTTCATATGTTTGACACGTGCTGAGATTTCTTTATGACGACCATGCACCATTGGACGAGCTTGTGGATTACCTAGATAACCACAAGTTCTTTTGACGACATCGCAAGTTCTTGGATCATGATTATGACAAACTGGACATTCAAATCCGCGTTCAGTCGGTGTAAAATCGCCCTCGAAACCACACTCGTAACAATGGTCAATCGGTGTATTAGTGCCTAGATAGCCAACTTTATCATAAGAATAATCCCAGACAGCTTCTAAGGCTTTTGGATTTTGTTGAAGGACTGGATATTCACAATAATGGATGAAGCCACCAGAGCAATATTTTGGATAGTCTTTTTCAAAATCTAGTTTTTCAAATGGGGTCGGATTTTTACGGACATCATAATGGAAGCTGTTGGTATAGTATTCTTTATCCGTAATATTTTCGACAATTCCGAACTTATAGGTATCTAAACGACAGAAGCGGTCTGTCAAACTTTCAGAAGGAGTAGAGTAGACGCTGAAGTGATAGCCGTATTCATCTCCCCATTGGTCGGCGTGCATCTTTAAAGTCTTAACGATATCGAGGGTAAACTGTTTGGCTTCTGGATTGTGTTCCCAAGCACCTCCGTAAAAGGCTGAGGCAACTTCATAAAGACCAATATAACCAAGAGACACCGTCGCGCGTTTGTTTCTGAAGAGTTCATCGACATTGCCATTACGTTTTAATCTCTTTCCAAAGGCACCATACATATAAAGAATTGGCGCATTTTGTGGGAGCGCTTCTTTACAACGATTCACGCGATAGACTAAAGCATCTTTCACGATATCTAGACGGTCTTCCAAGATACTCCAGAATTTATCAAAATCACCTTGGGCTTCCATCGCAATTCGTGGCAAGTTTAAGGTAACAACGCCTAAATTCATCCGACCGACATTGACTTCTTGACCATTTTCATCTTTCCACCCCTGTAAGAAAGAACGACAACCCATTGGCACTTTGAAACTACCCGTTAATTCGACAATCTTATCATAGTTTAAAATATCCGGATACATGCGCTTGGTTGCACATTCCAAGGCCAATTGTTTGACATCGTAGTTTGGATCGGTTGGTTCTAAGTTCACCCCACGTTTAATAGAAAAGATTAATTTAGGGAAGATGGCGGTGCGATGTTCACGACCTAAACCATCAATCCGAATTTGCAAGATAGTTTTTTGAATTTCCCGTTCAAACCAATTAGTTCCTAAGCCAAAACCAAGTGAAGTGAAAGGCGTTTGTCCATTTGAAGTAAAGAGGGTATTGATTTCATACTCTAAACTTTGCATGGCATCATAAATATCTTTTTTAGTCTTTTTGTAGGCAAATGCTTCTTGGCGTTCTGGACCATCAATCCATTCTTTGGCATCTTGCAAATGTTTTTCAAAATTCAATTTCGCAAAAGGGGCTAATAACTCATCAATGCGGTCACAAGAACAGCCACCATATTGACTAGAAGCCACATTGGCGATGATTTGAGAGATTTGGGCAGTTGCTGTTTGAATAGATTTAGGTGACTCGACATCTGCGTTTCCCATCTTAAAGCCTTCTGTCAGCATACTCTGAAAATCAATTAAGCAGCAATTTGTCATTGGAGCATAAGGATGATAATCTAAATCGTGATAATGAATTTCACCTTTTTGATGGGCGTTGGCTACATGAGGCGGCAACATTTTTAGGCCAATTGATTTGCCGACAATCCCTGCAGTCAAATCCCGTTGCGTATTAAACACATCGCTATCTTTATTGGCATTTTCATTGACGACGGTCTCTTCCTTATTCATCAACTTATTAATAGAAAGGTTAATATCCGTTGCTTCTTTACGTCTAAAATCACGATTGGTCCGATAACTAATATATTCTTGTGCTAAGGCTAAAAATGATTTTTCTAATAAGAAGTGTTCAACAATATTTTGAATTTCATAAATTTTGACATTGTCGGTAAAGCGTTCTGCAATTTCTCGATCTACTAATTGTACGATTTCCACTAGTTTTTCATGTTCTAATGGGGAAAGGGGCTCTTTTAGATTTTTGCGTCCTTTCATCAAAGCATCGTAAATTTTTTCATCATCGAAATCAACCAAGCGTCCATCGCGTTTCACGACTTTCATTTTAGATAATTTCTCAGTTACTTCATCTGTCGCAACTGGCATTGATATATTTAACAAGCTGCTCACTCCTTCAATCATTTTCTTCAAATAAAAAGGAAATACTAGACAAAGTGCCAGTAATGTCGAAATCGAATTCGTTAAATGGCTGACTTTGTGTATTCCGTAAACATCCTTTTTTAAATGTTTTTTATCTGTACCTAATGATAAGACAAAGTGAGGAAATTTACAATCAATATCTTGTACTATATTACGAATATAAATCTAATTGCACACAATATATAGTGGTTCGTGATGAGTGAAAAAGCTAAAAGTACCAAGCTTCACAATAGTTGCGAATGTTTCATAATGCTGTGAAACAAATTGAAAAATGACAAGAAATTTTTTTGACACTAAATTGTTTGAATTGTAAAAAAATTTAAGACAATTATTAGATAAAAATGAAACGAAACATGTGAATCCAAACGAAAAAATAAAATATTAATTATTAAAATACAAGCGGAACTGTTAACAATAATGCGGTTATAAAATCAATTTATAAGCAAATATTGGTTGAAGTTAAAAAACATCTAACTTATGTGAAATTGTGAATTTGTTGCTGTGTGTAAATGACGATAAGAAAATGTTATAACAGAAAATATTTTGAATATATTGACATCCGCTAGATAAAAAATTATAATTTTCTTAACCTATCTTAATATTTTTATAGCTTTATGAACTTTTTATGAACAAAAAGAGGGGAGAATGCAATATGAGCAATAAAATGAAAAAAATCGTAGTGCCATCTTTATTGTTATCAAGTACTGTTTTATTGGCAGCTTGTTCATCCGGTGGCGACAAAAAGGCTTCAGATTCTGGAAAGGGAGAATCTAATTATTCTTACGTCTATAGCACCGATATTAATAGCTTAGACTATACTTTCTCATCACGAAGTTCAAATAGTGACCACTTTGCAAATTTCATTGATGGTTTGTTGGAAAATGACGAGTATGGTAATTTGAAACCTGCGCTAGCTAAATCATGGGAAGTAAGTGATGATGGCTTAACCTACACTTATCACCTACGTAAAGGCGTGAAATGGGTAGATAATGAAGGAAATGAGTACGCAGAAGTAAAAGCTCAAGACTGGGTAACTGGTTTGAAACATGCCGTTGATGTCAAATCTGAAACACTGTATGTAGTTCAAAATAGTATTAAAGGTTTGGATGATTATGTCAAAGGGGTAACGAAAGACTTTTCTACTGTTGGGGTTAAAGCAGTAGATGACTATACTTTACAATATACGTTAACTCGTCCAGAAAGCTTCTGGAATTCTAAATTAACTTACGGTATTATGTGTCCAGTGAATGAAGAATTCTTAAAATCTAAAGGTAAAGACTTCGGGCAACCTACACCAGATAGCATTCTATATAACAGTGCTTATATCTTAACAAACAATACTGCCAAATCAGTAATTGAATATAAGAAGAACGAATCTTATTGGGATAAAAAACATGTCTACATTGATCATGTAAAATTAACTTACTTTGATGGAAGCAATCCTGATTCGCTATTTAAAGAATTTGATCAAGGTAACTATTCAACTGCACGCGTATTTCCTAACTCAGGTGGTTATAAAGATGTAGAAGCTAAATACGGTGATGCTATTAACTTCTCACAACCAAATGGTTCAACATTTAATATGACGTTTAACTTTGATCGTAAAGCGTACAGTGCAACATCTAAGAAAACAGATGCTGAAAAAGATAGTACTCATAAAGCTATTATGAATAAGAACTTCCGTCTAGCTTTAGAATTTGCGTTAAATAAAGAAGAATATATTGCGCAAAACGTTGGTAAAACTGGTGCAGCAAAAGGTATCCGTAATATGTTAATACCATCTCAATTCGTAACAGTTGACGGTAAAGATTATGGTGAAGTTGTACAAGAAAAATTAGCCAAATTAGACCCAGATACCTTCAGCGATGTGAAATTAGCGGATAGCCAAGAAGGTTGGTTCAATGCAGATAAAGCGAAATCTTTATTTGAAAAAGCAAAATCTGAACTACAAGCGCAAGGCGTACAATTCCCAATTCACCTAGACTTACCTCAAGATGAAAAATCTGAAGTTTTAGTGAATCAAGCAAAATCATTGAAACACTCAATTGAATCTACATTAGGTAAAGATAATGTCGTGATTGATATTCAATTATTGAACGAAGATAAATATCTTGCTGCTTCTTATCAAGCAACAACAGCAGCAGATAAAGACTACGATATCTCTACTGCTTCTGGTTGGGGCCCTGACTACTTAGATCCATCTACTTACTTAGACATCTATGATTCAAGATCAGGTGCTCAATTGGATAACTTAGGTTTACAACCATCTGAAACAGCTAAAGATAATCCATCAGCCCAAGTAGTAAATGAATTAAAATTAGCGGAATATGATGCTTTATTAGACAAAGCTGCAAAAATCACTGCAGCTGAAGATGTGAATAAACGTTATGATGCTTATGCAGATGCTGAAGCTTGGTTAACAGCAAATGCTTTACAAATTCCTATCCAAGCTGGTGGTGCAGCTCCGGGTGTATCTAAGATTGTACCATTCACTAGACAATTTAGTTGGTGTGGTATGGCTGCTACAAATGCAACATACAAATTCAAAGGCATGAAACTTCAAGACAAAGCTGTAACAACCAAAGAATATCAAAAAGCTTTGAAGAATTGGGAAGAAAAAAGACTAGAAACAGCTGAAAAAACGAAGTAAAATGTGTTAAAATACTAAAGGAGTAGAAAGGGCGAAAAATTAAAAAAGCCCTTTTTACTCTTTTTAATCAGTATAATTAGTGCTATCATAGTAAGTGATTTTTGTAGGAAATTTTGCGCCGTTGAGAATGAAAGTCTAAGGATGATTTTTATTCTCAACGGAAATACAAATTTTCTTGTAAAAATTGAGCTATTTTGGTAGTCTCTATTTAAAAAGATATGCTTTGAAAGTGGTTATAAATGAATTGGGAAAAATATCGGCCAAAAGTTTAATAATTAATATTTCGAGGCATATTGATAATTTAGGAGGAAGCTGAGTGAATAAACGTTATCTACTCTTTCGTATTTTGCGTTCTATCGTGAGTATCTTTTTAGTAACTACGATCACTTATGTATTAATTTATACGTTAGTGCCGCGAAATACCATCTTTAAAGAGGACTCTACGTATTCTAAATTAAAAGCCCATCCAGATGAATTGGCCAACTATGAAAATACGGCCTTTGATCGCATGGGTTACATTGAGTATCTAGACTCTCGTGATTTGGTCAAAGAGGTACGTAAAGAATACAAAGAGGCAACTGCAAAACCAAGCAAGGAAAACAAATCTTTGTATCAAAAATGGGCCAAGGATAATGGCTGGAAATTAGGAATTTTTCCTGAAAGTGGTCGTTACTATGCGACGAAAGATATTCCATTATTAAAACGTATTTGGAATTTCTATTCAAATCTGATTGTGATTGACCATCCATGGAAAGTGAAAGACCCATCTAATCCGGATTTGAAACGCTACTTGAAGATTGAAAAAGATCCAATGGTTGGTTGGGCTTTAGTCGGTTCAGGAACACAATATAAGTATCAAATCTACTTCAATGGTCAATTTCCATTTATCCACCAAAATATCATCCACATCAATCTAGGAACTTCTTATCCAACGTTCTCTGGACAAAGTGTGTCAGATGTCTTATTTGGTGGCCAAGGACAAACGGTAAGTGAAGAAATTACTTTAGCAGATGGCAAGACCATGCGCTCTTCTGCCAATATTTACACTCGCCAATACAAAAAATCAAATAAAATTTCTTCTCGTGAAAAAGCAATGTATCACGATAACTATGTGCAAACAAAACCAAACTATAAAGACCCATCAATGATTTCTATTTCATTTAGAATGGGTGCTTTAGCCGTGGTGATTGCTTATCTAATCGGGGTACCTATGGCGATGGTAATGGCTCGCTTGAAAGGTAAGTTACCTGATAAAATTGGTATTGCGTTAGTAACGGTTATGATTTCAGCACCGTCACTAGCCTTTGTCTACTTCTTTAGATATCTAGGAAATACCTTATTTGGTTTACCATTATCCTTCCCAACTTATGGTGCAGGCGATATTAAATCCTATATCTTACCAACCTTTATCTTAGGGTTCTTAAGTGTGTCTGGTTTAGTTATTTGGGTTCGTCGTTATATGATTGACCAACAGTCTGCAGATTATGTTAAATTTGCCAAATCAAAAGGGTTGACCTCTAAAGAAATTTCACGTCGTCACATCTTTAAAAACGCCGTGATTCCAATTGCCAATGGAATTCCAGGAAGTATTATCTTATCTATCGCTGGGGCAACCATTACCGAAACGATTTTCGCCGTTCCTGGTATGGGTAAAATGTTACCAGATGCGATTCTTTCACATAATAACCCATTAACGGTAGCGATTGTCTTTATCTTCACAGTCGTTGGGGTATTAGCTGTATTATTAGGTGACCTATTAATGGTTTACTTAGATCCACGTATTAAATTGTCAGGAGGAGATTAGAATTGGAAAAGTTAAATCAAATCAGCCAAGAAGATTTTAACTTTGTGTCGATTGATACGATTAATTCTGAAAAAATCGATACGCCGAAGTATTCCTACTGGCGATCAGTGGCACGAAAGTTTTTCTCAAGTAAAGTAGCCATTACGATGTTGGTATTACTTGTATTAATTATTTTGATGAGTTTCATCCAACCATTATTTAGTGGTTATGATTTCATGAATGTATCAAATATCAATAACTTTGATGCACGTTATAATCCACCAAGCGCTGAGAACTGGTTCGGTACCGATGCCAACGGTCAATCATTATTCGATGCGGTCTGGGCAGGAGCAAGAACTTCTATCTTAATCAGTGTGTTAGCTACAACAATTACCACAACGATTGGTGTTATTGTAGGGGCGCTATGGGGTGTCAGCAAGAAAGTTGACCGCGTCATGCTTGAAGTGTATAACGTCATTTCAAACGTACCTTCACTATTAATCATCATCGTCTTAGCCTATGCCTTTGGTAGTGGTTTTTGGAATTTAGTTTTCGCGATGTGTGTAACAAACTGGATTGGGACAGCCTACTTTATTCGTGTGCAAGTCATGATTATGCGTGATCGTGAATATAATTTAGCATCCCGTAATTTAGGGACACCTGTACCACGAATGATTAGTAAGAATATCTTGCCATATTTGATCTCTGTTGTGATGACAGATATTTCTCGTACGTTACCAGGATTCATCTCTGCAGAAACTTTTCTTTCATTCTTAGGCGTTGGGTTGAGTGCAGACGTACCTTCGTTAGGACGTATTATTTCTAAATACACACCGAATATTAGTAACTATCCATACTTGTTCTGGATTCCAGTTGCAGTTTTAGCGTTAGTATCTATTTCTTTATATATTGTAGGTCAAACTTTAGCTGATGCAACCGATCCAAGAACACACTTATAAGGAGGACACAGAAAATGAGTAAGACGATATTAACGGCTGAAAATATTTCAGTGAGCTTCCAAGTCAGAAAACGTCAATTAACGGCCATTCGGAATGTCTCACTGAGTTTAGAAGAGGGCGAAATCTTAGCAATTGTAGGTGAATCTGGTTCAGGAAAATCAGTATTAACCAAAACATTTACTGGGATGTTAGAACAAAACGGACGTGTCAGTGAAGGAACCATTACTTATGATGGTAAAGTCCTAACTGATTATAAAACCGATAAAGATTGGGAAAATATTCGCGGAAAAGAGATTGCGACGATTTTCCAAGACCCAATGACTTCATTAAATCCAATTAGAACGATTGGCTCACAGATTGCTGAAGTAATTATCAAACACCGCGGCAAAACACCAAAAGAAGCTAAACAACTAGCCATTGAATTAATGGAAAAAACGGGTATTCCAAATGCAGCCCAACGTTATGATGAATATCCTTTCCAATATTCTGGAGGGATGCGTCAACGGATTGTTATCGCGATTGCCTTGGCATGTCGCCCAAAAATATTGATTTGTGACGAACCAACTACTGCGCTAGACGTGACGATTCAAGCACAAATTTTAGACTTGATTAAAGATTTACAAAAAGAATATGGATTTACTACCATCTTTATCACACATGATTTAGGGGTTGTGGCATCGATTGCTGACCGAGTAGCTGTTATGTATGCGGGTCAAATTATTGAAATTGGTAAGTCAGAAGAAATTTTCTACAATCCAAAGCATCCATATACTTGGAGTTTATTATCTTCTCTTCCACAATTGAGTGAAAAAGGGGAAGAATTATACTACGTGCCAGGGACACCACCTTCTTTATACAAAGAGATTGCTGGAGATGCCTTTGCCTTCCGTAGTCCATATGCGATGGAAATTGACTTCAAAGCGGAACCACCGATGTTTGAAGTAAGTCCGACGCATTTTGCCAAGACTTGGTTACTCGACCCTCGAGCACCAAAAGTCGACACACCTGAAAAAATTAAGCAACTTCATGAGCGGATGGTTCAACTAACGCAAGAAATTGATGCTGATGATTTTGAAGAAGAGGTGAACTAATTCGTGACTGAAAACAAAGAAGTATTATTATCGATTAAAGACTTAGAAATTGCCTTTGGTGAAGGAAAGAGTCGTTTTGTGGCAGTAAAAAATGCTAATTTCGATATCTATAAAGGTGAAACTTTCTCATTAGTAGGCGAATCTGGTTCAGGGAAAACAACGATTGGTCGCGCTATTGTAGGTTTAAATCCGACAAGTAAAGGTGAAATCAATTTTAAAGGTGAAAAGATTAATGGTGGAATTAGTAAACAAAAACGCCATGAAATCATTCAACAAATTCAAATGATTTTCCAAGATCCATCAGCTTCTCTAAATGAACGTGCAACGGTGGATTACATCATTTCAGAAGGGTTGTATAACTATAACCTATATAAAGATGATGCTGACCGTGAAGCGAAAGTACGTGCAATGTTAGAAAAAGTCGGACTACTACCTGAACATATGTATCGTTACCCTCATGAGTTCTCAGGTGGTCAACGTCAACGTATTGGGATTGCTCGTGCGATGATTATGGAGCCAGAACTAGTCGTAGCGGATGAACCTATTTCAGCACTAGACGTATCAATTCGTGCTCAAGTCTTAAACTTATTAAAAGAAGCCCAAAGAGAACGTGGGGTGACCTATCTATTTATCGCCCATGATTTATCAGTGGTACGTTTCATCTCAGATCGAATCGCGGTCATCTATCGTGGTGAAATCGTGGAACTAGCTGAATCGGAAGAACTATTCAATCATCCAATTCATCCGTATACACGAGCGCTTTTATCTGCAGTACCAATTCCTGACCCAATCTTGGCGAAAAAGAAAAAATTGCATGTCTATGATCCAAGCGTGCATGACTATTCTGTGGATAAACCAACTTTTGAAGAAGTGGTACCAGGACATTTCGTTTACGGAAATAAAGCCGAACTCGAAAAATATCGTGCAGAATACAATGATAAAAGATGATATTGAATAAAGGAGGGCTTGCTCTCCTTTTTTCATGAAATGACACATACAGAAAGAAGGATTTTGATGTTAGATCAAAAGGATGAACAATTATTAATTGACTTAACTTCAGCTCGAGGTGTACCAGGAAATGAAGAAGAAGTACGTGAAGTCTTTAAAGCCTATGCCAAAGACTATGCGGACGAAATCATTTTTGATGGTTTAGGGAGTGTTATTGCCAAACATGGTCAAGATGAAAAGAGCCCTCGCATCTACATTTCGGGACATATGGATGAAGTTGGCTTTATGGTAACCAAAATTACGGAAAAAGGCTTCATCGAATTTCAAACATTAGGAGGCTGGTGGTCACAAGTGATGCTAGCTCAACAAGTTGAAATTAAAACCCGCGAAGGTAAACTGATTCATGGCGTCATTGGGTGCAAACCACCACATGTCTTAAGTGTAGAAGCACGCAACAAGCCCTATGATATTAAAGATATGTTCATTGATGTTGGTGGATCAAGTGAAGAAGAAGTGAAATCATGGGGTGTCCGTCCTGGCGATATGATTACACCGTATATCGAATACAAACGATTAAATGATAGTAAGTTCCTTTTAGCCAAAGCCTGGGATAACCGTGTCGGAACTGCCGTGGCTTTACGTGTGCTAGAAAACTTAGCTAAAGACGGCCATCCAAACCAATTATTTGCTGGTAGTGATGTCATGGAAGAAGTCGGCTTACGTGGGGCAAGAACAAGTACTTATCTTGCTGATCCAGAAATTGCCTTTGCGCTTGATACCGGTACAGCAGGTGATACTCCAGGAATGACACCAAAAGAAGCAGATTCTGTATTAGGCAAAGGACCACAAATCTTGATTTTCGATGCTTCAATGGTTCCTCATAAGAAATTATTGAACTTTGTCACCGATGTAGCCGAAGAATTAGAAATTCCATTCCAATATACGGTTATTGCTGGTGGGGGTACAGATGCAGGTCAAATGCACTTAACCCGTCAAGGTATTCCGTCTTTAGCGATTACCGTACCTGTCCGTTATCTACATTCACATACTTCCGTGATTCATGAAGATGACTATCTAAATACGGTTAAATTAGTCACAGAAGTCGTTCGTCGTCTAGACCGCGCCACTGTTGACCAAATCTTAAGCTATTAATTTTCAAAGGCTATCCTACTCGATATGGGGAGGGTAGCTTTTTTGATATAGTTTCGATTACTTCTATATTTTTGAAGAAAGTTTTAGAAACATGTTATAATCATTTTAACGGAATATTCGAGGAGGAATGACGATGAAATTAACGATTTTAGGTTGCATGGGAGCTTATCCATCTAAAGGGCGCGGAACTACAAGCTATCTTTTGGAATCAGACGGCTTTCATCTATTAATTGATGCCGGCAGCCAAACATTAAGTCAATTAGAAAAGGTGATTAGTCCGCTTGATTTAGATGCGGTCATTATCAGTCATTATCATCATGATCATATTGCTGATTTAGGCGTGTTGCAATATATGTGGCAGTTATCTAACAAGCGTGATAAAAACAGAGTCTTACCCATCTATGGCCATGGTAATGATGCGTTTCACTTTAATGATTTAACTATGCCACAAGTGAGCCAAGGGCATAATTACTTGGAGGCGAATCATTTGAATTTGGGACCGTTTTCTGTTACATTTAAAAAGACGATACATCCTGTGGAGTGTTATGCGATGAGATTTGTCGAAAAGCGTAGTGGCAAGGTATTTGTCTTTACCGCAGATTCTGGTTATATGGAAAGTTTTAACGAATTTGTCAAGGATGCCGACCTATTTTTAGCGGATACTTATCTCTTTGATGGACATGAAAATCACCATGCGCATTTTACAGCAGGTGAGGCAGGTAAGATTGCGAAGGCTGCTGGTGCGAAACGTCTAATCTTATCTCATTTACCAGAAGAAGGCGACTATGATTTACTCAAGGCTCAAGCGCAAAAACAAGCAGGAGAAAATATCCAAGTATCAGTTGCCAAAATAGGTGACACTTACCAAATTTAGGAGGGATTAGGCATGATTTTTGTACCTAATGAAATCACAAATCCAAGAATTAACTTAGCAATTGAAACTTTTTTACTACAAGAGATGCAAGTAGATGAGCCGATTCTACTTTTCTATATCAATGAGCCGTCGATTATCATTGGCCGTAACCAAAATACCATCGAAGAAATCAATAAAGAATATGTGGATGAACACGGCATTCATGTGGTTCGTCGCTTTAGTGGTGGCGGTGCGGTATATCATGATTTCGGGAACTTAAATTTCAGTTTTATTATGAAAGATGATGGTGAGTCTTTCCGCGATTTCGAAAAATTAACGAAACCAATCGTGGAAGCATTACAAGAATTAGGCGTAAAAGGTGCGCATCTCAAAGGCCGCAATGATTTGGTTATCAATGATCAAAAATTCTCTGGTAATGCGATGTATGCGACAAATGGCCGAATGTTTGCGCATGGGACCATCATGTTTGACAGTGATATTAACGAAGTCGTGAATGCCTTGAAAGTGAAGAAAGAAAAGATTGAATCTAAAGGTATTAAGTCCATTCGTTCACGCGTAACCAATATCAAACCATTCTTGCCTGAAGATAAACAAAACATGACAACCAAAGAATTCCGCCAAGATATTTTATTAAAAATCTTTGGTGTCGATAGTGTCGATCAAGTGAAAACCTATGAATTAACTGATGCTGATTGGGAAAAGATTAATCAAATTTCTGATAAATATTACCGTAACTGGGACTGGAATTATGGCCAATCCCCAGCCTTTGATTTACAACGTAGCCAACGATTCAATATTGGTTCTATCGATGTGCGCTTAAATGTCGCAGAAGGTAAAATTACCGAGGTCAAAATTTATGGAGATTTCTTCGGTTTAGGGGAAATCAAAGATGTAGAAGAAGCTTTAGTAGGTGTGAAATATGAAAAATCTGCCTTACAAGAAGCCATCAGTAAAATTGATTTGAAGAAATACTTTGGCAATATCGAACCAGAAGAATTCTTAAACTTAATTTATTAAAAAGAGGTGTCTTATGAACGCATTTCAAGAAAAGTTTTATCATTTTATTTTAGACCGTGTCCAAGCTGATAAGGTAGAAGAGGTCAAAGAATTATTGGCAGAAAGCTTTGCCAAACAATCGGAAGGTGCCTTTGATGTGGCTTATCTATTAACATTTAAAGACAAAATCGTGCCAATGTTAAAAGAAGCCGATAAAGAAGAAGTTTTGAAAATCATGGAGGAATTTGGCAAAAAGTTCCAATAAAATCTGCGAACTTAGCTGACACGATTGAAGCTTTCCGAGAGGTTGAAGCGATGCGAAATTTGCATGGACTTTTTACTTCTATAGATGAGCTATTCAAGGATTTAAATCAATAATCAAAATCAAAATCAAAAGGACTGACTGCAATAGGCGCAATCAGTCCTTTTTGAATGAGGTCGCAAAACAGCTTGGCAAGACAGGAGTTCCATACTAACCAGCTGTTTTACAACGATTGGTTATTCCGTTTTTTGGGTAACGTAATAGACTTTGGTGATTTGTGGATATTTCTTTTGGATTTGTTTGGTTAATTTTTCTTGGTAATCCTTCGTTAAGTCATTTTTCGTTTGAATCACGACCAATTCGATTTCCTCATCATTTAAGTATCCTGTCGCGCTAGCCACATCGGTAATGACTGTTTCGTCCATTTTCTGAATGGTAGCGTTGATTTTGGCATAGTCGGTAGTTTTTGCACTATTTTCTGCTTGGGTATTGGCATTTTGGTGACTTTCGATAATGCTTGAAATATAGTCCTCAAATTGTTTGCCCGATAATTGAGAAAGTTCGGCGATTTGTGAGATTTTAAGTTCGTAACCATTCAAGCCATAATGTTTCAAATCATTTTGTAGTTGTTCAATATGGGCATCGCTATAGTCATTACCTGCAATCGTAAAGCGTAAAATCTTTTCTTTTTCATCGATGCTTTGTTTGATAATTGTGGCATTGGTCAATTCTTCCGTCGAAAAACTTTTCACACTAGCATCTAAAATTGATTTTTGGACCAAAGATTTTGCGGAAATCACACTTGGAAGTAAAATTAAGGCAGTTAACCCAATATAAAAAATTCGTTTATGCTTGGTTAATCTTGGCTCGGCTTCTACTTTTTGGCGACTTGGCATCCGTAGTGCTTTGACTCCAGCGTAAGTCGTTAAAATAATGAAGAAAGCATTGATAATAAAGAGATAACCCGCACCTGTGGCATAGCTGAGATTTTTACTCGCAATCCCATAACCGACTGTACAAATTGGCGGCATTAAGGCAGTAGCGATGGCAACCCCGGGTACGATATTATTGATGGTTTTCTTTCTAGCTCCGATAATCCCGGCTGTACCCCCAAAGAGTGCAATCAAAGCATCCCAAAGTGTCGGTGCTGTTCGGTTAATGATTTCCTGACTGGCATAACTAATCGGTGAAAAATAAAAATAAATGCTAGCAACTAAAACACTGAGCAATACTTCAATTCCAAGCGTTTTGGCGGCACGTTTTAATAATTCTTGATCATAAATCGCTAAAGCCGTCCCAATCGCCAAAATAGGGGACATTAGAGGAGAAATCAACATTGCCCCAATAATCGTTGCTTGCGAATTCATATTTAAGCCAATCGATGCGATGAAAATTGCGCAAGTTAAAATCACTAAATCCTCTTTACTAATATCGCTGTCTTCATACATCTTATGATAAAATTCTTGGTTCGTATACGTATCTGGTGTACGCAAAAAAATCACTCCTCAAGTCATATAACTGGCCATATTTTAGCAAATTTTCGCACAAAATAAAATAAATTCGCCCAAAAATTGAGCGAATTCATTTAAGAGATTAATAAGCGCGGGCAATCCAAAGGGTGTGTTTGGCAGGTTTGCCGCTGACGATATCAAATTCTTTTTGCATAGGCACTTCAAATGGAATGTTACGCGTCGTAAAGCCAGTTTCCTCTTTAATTTTTGCTTCTGTTTCTTCCGTGCCATCCCAACCGATTAATACAAAACCAGGAACTTTGCCTTCTGCTTTAGATTTTTCGATATGTGCTTTTAATTCATCTAGTGTATTGATGTCATAGTGTTCATTTGCTTTATTGCGTTCTTTAGCCGCTTGTAATAGACGTGGAGTCATCGCTTGCAATTGTTCATCAATGTAGCTTTCCAAGTCTTCAAATTTCACGGTTTCTTTGCCATCAAGGTCGCGCATTTTGACCATGACATGACCATTTTCTAAGTCGCGTGGGCCACATTCTACACGGATACAAGCGCCTTTAAGTTCCCATTCATTAAATTTATAGCCAGGAGAATTGTTAGAATCATCTAGGCGTACACGAATGCCTTTTTGTTTTAAGGTTGCGAAGATTTCATCTAATTTTTCCATGATTGCTGGATTTTTCTTCCATGGGCCAACAGGGATAAGAACCACTTGAGTAGGCGCCACAGTTGGTGGGAAGACTAAGCCATTTTCATCCCCGTGTGTCATAATCAATGAACCAAGTAAACGAGTCGAAACGCCCCATGAAGTCGTATGTGCAAGCGTGTGTTGGTTTTCTTGATTTAAGTAAGTGATGTCAAAAGCTTGGGCAAATTTGGTTCCCATATAGTGAGAAGTACCGGCTTGAACTGCTTTTCCGTCTTTCATCATTGCTTCGATGGAGTAAGTATCCACCGCCCCAGCAAAGCGTTCTGAAGGTGTTTTTTGCCCTTTATAGACTGGAATTGCTAAAAATTCTTCACATAAACGTGCATATTCATCTAATACACGCATCGTACGGCGGCGCGCATCTTCTTCATCCACGTGTGCTGTGTGTCCTTCTTGCCATAAAAATTCAGAAGTACGCAAGAAAGGAAGGGTCTTTTTCTCCCAGCGGAAGACATTGGCCCATTGATTGATTTCATAAGGCAGGTCACGATAAGAGTTAATCCAATCTGAAAAAGCGGAACCAATCATTGTTTCTGAAGTTGGGCGCAAAGCTAAAGGTTCTTCTAATTTTTCATTTCCTACTTCGGTCACCCATGGTAATTCAGGGGCAAATCCTTCAATGTGATCGGCTTCTTTCATGAAAAAGCTTTGTGGAATCAACATTGGAAAGTATGCATTACGGATGCCTTCTTTGCGCAAGAATTTGTTGAACTCTTCTTGGATATGTTCCCAAAGTTCAAAGCCATCTGGACGGAAAATAATTGAGCCACGTACTGGAGAATAACTCATTAATTCCGCTTGTTGTACTGTCTGTAAGTACCATTCTGTAAAGTCGTTGGTTTGGTTATTTGCCATAATTTCCTCCTAAAATTTTTATCTCTTGTCAGCTCATCTTTTATCAAACGCACACAGGTAATAAAAAAAGCACCCGCCCTCATCAAAAGGACGAATGCTTGAATTCGCGGTACCACCTTTATTGGTTAGAAAATGTCTAACCCAGCTTTAGCGTCGATAAGGAAGACGAGTCCTGACTGTTTGCAATCAATCATCATTGGTAGGTTCACAAATACAGGGGTTGCCAAAGTTTCAGCCATGCTTTAGCTCTCTTGAAACATCTATTTGCTACTAGTCCAAATCTATTTCTTATCCTATACAAATTTTTGAGAAAAAGCAAGTGAAACTCATAAAAAAATCAATAGAAATAAAAAAGTAGTGTCTGTACAAAAAATGATAAAAATTGCTATTTTAAATGTTCGTCATTTCTTGCTTAGTTGATTGTTGGAAGAAAATGAAAACAAGCCATTTCATCGATTTTGTACTTTATTTCTCAAAATAAATTAAATTTTTTTCGAATAATATGTACTAAAAATATTATTGAAAACGATTGAAATCTGATTGATGACTATAGTATAATAATAGTTGTCACTGTATTAAAACACATTATCAATGAAGGGAGGGAAATTTCGGTAATGTGGCAAATTACAAATGAAGAAGGTGCGAAATTTTGAAAATGAAGAAGTTGACAAAACATTTATTAGTGGCAGGGGCAGTGCTTTCCTTTGGTTGCTTTGCGCCAAAAATCTTAGCTGAACAAACAACGGTGCCTGTCCAAGTGTTGGGGGTAAATGACTTTCATGGGGCATTAAGTACAACCGGAAGTTATTACTATCCAGGTGGGAAAATTTCAGGTGCTGGTGGAGCGGCTTTACTTTCAAGCAAGCTAAACCAAATGCAAGCAAACTTTTTAGCCAATCATCCAACTGGTCAAACCTTACGTGTCTCTGCTGGGGATATGGTTGGGGCTAGTCCAGCTAACTCAGGTCTACTCCAAGATGAACCAACGATTAAAGCATTCAATGCGATGAACTTCACGGTAGGTACAATCGGTAACCATGAGTTTGATGAAGGATTAGCGGAATTTAATCGTATTTTATTAGGTCAAGCGCCGAGTGCCGACAGTAACTTTTTAGATATTGTCAAAACCTATCCACGTGAAGCTTCTAAGATGGATTTAGTGATTGCCAACTTGGTGAATAAATCTGACGGCAAGATTCCATTTGGCTGGCGTCCATATACGGTTAAAACTTTAACAGATGCGAATGGAAATTCCGTTAAAGTCGGATTTATCGGGATTGTCACGACAGAAATTCCTGATTTAGTTTTAAGAAAAAATTGGCAAGATTATCGATTCTTAGATGAAGCCGAAACGATTGCTAAATACGAAAAAGAATTACGTGAAAATCAAAAAGTGAATGCAATTGTCGTCTTAGCCCATGTACCAAGTGTGCAAAGTGGAGATACTACGACAGGTGCAGTGGCTGATATGTTAGCCAAATTAGCAACGATTGATCCAAATCATACCGTCGATGCCGTGTTTGCCGGGCATAACCACGTGTATACAAATGGGGTAAACGGCAAGACTCGTGTGATGCAGTCTACTTCTCAAGGGAAAGGGGTAGCAGAAATCACTGGAGAAATTGATGTGGCGACTCAAGATTTCGTGAAAGTTCCAGATGGTCAAGTCGTTCCTGTCACGAAAGATAATCTTACCCCAGATGAAAAAGTTGCTGCGATTGTTGCGGATGCGGATAATCGAATTGCTGATGAACAAAATAAAGTTATCGGTGCAGTCAATGCAGATACCATGGTAACTCGTGAAGTCAATGATAAAATTCAACGAGAATCACCTCTAGGAAATTTGATTACAGATGGTCAACGTGCGATGGCCAAAGAAGCGGGATATGATGTTGATTTTGCGATGACGAATAATGGTGGGATTCGTGCCGATTTATTATTAGGTAAAGATGGTATGGTTACTTGGGGCGCTGCTCAAGCGGTTCAACCATTTGGCAACATTTTACAAGTAGTTGAAATGACCGGCGCGCAAGTCAAAGAAGTGCTAGAACAACAATACGATGATGAAAAATACTTCTTACAAATTTCAGGATTAAGCTACACCTTTACGGAAAATCCAACAGGCGATGCCAATCAAAAATATGTTGTGGAAAGCATGACTAAAGAAGACGGTACCCCAATTACGCCTGAAGGAAAATATAAAGTAGTAATTAATGATTTCTTATTTGGTGGGGGCGATGGCTTCCAAGGCTTTACCAATACGAAATTATTAGGGGCTATTGATCCAGATACGGAAACTTTTGTCAATTATATTCAAAAATCTTCTGCAAATGGCAAAATGGCTGTTCCTGCTTTAGGTCGTAAGCTTTTATATCAAGAACGCGTGGCTAAAGTTGGCGAAATCCAAGGACATGATCATCTTGGTGCTTTTACGCATCAAAACGTGACAGTGAAAGATGTGGTTGTTACTGCAGTTGAAAATTCAAGTCGCTTCTATGTGCAAGATTTACACCCAGATGGCGATATCACAACTTCAGATGGGATAAGTGTCTACTTCAAGAACCATAATGTGAAAGTCGGCGATCAATTAGAATTAAAAGGAACGGTCGCTGAAGTTTTTGGTGCTGGCTATGCGGAAAAAGAACAAACTGATTTAACCATTACCCAATTACAAGCAACTCAAGTAACAAAAGTCGGTACTGCCCAAGTTCCTGCGCCAGTCGTATTAGGTGTCGATCGTAAAGTGCCAAGTCAACATATTGAAAATGATGGCTTTGTAAACTTTGATCCAGCTGATGATGCACTAGATTTCTGGGAATCATTAGAAGGGATGCTTGTTGCAGTAAATAATGCGAAAATCTTAGGCCCACAAAAGAATGGCGAACTTTTTGTCTTGCCTGGCGAAAGTACGGATAAATTAAATCATTCTGGTGGTTTACTATTAGATGAAGATTTCAATCCACAAATCATTGCGTTATCAACAGGTGATCGTAAATTACGTGCAAAAGCCAAAGACACTATTGAAGGAAAAGTAGCTGGTCCGGTAACTTATTCTTATGGTATGTATAAAGTGTACTTACCAAAAAATAGCGTCAAAATTAAAGACGGTAAACTTGCCCGTGAAAAAACAACGATCAAAGCAAGCAAGGATAAATTAACCATTGCTTCTTATAATATTGAAAACTTCTCAGCAAATAAAGCGTCCACAAGTGATGAAAAAGTTCAACGCATTGCTCAATCATTTGTGAATGACTTAAATGCACCAGATATTATTACCTTGTTAGAAATGCAAGATAATAATGGTCCAATTGATGATGGCAATACTGATGCTACTCAAAGTGCCAAACGTTTGATTGAAGCTATTGAAAAAGCAGGAGGGCCAAGCTATCAATATATCGATGTGGCGCCAGAAAATAATCAAGACGGTGGCGCACCAGGGGCTAATATCCGTGTTGGCTTCTTATATAATCCAAAACGTGTAGATTACAACAAGTCAGAAGCTATCGGTAAAGGGGACGAACTCTTTAAAGATACGCGTAAATCTTTAGCGGGATACTTTACATTTAAGGATCAAAAATTATTATTGATTGGAAACCATTTGAATTCTAAACGTGGCGACCAACCATTATACGGTAGCCATCAACCTGCAAGTTTTGCCTCTGCGATGAAACGTGATCAACTAGCGCAAACGATTTATACCTATGTCGATAAAGCGGTGAAGAGTGATCCAAGCTTGAAAGTCGTAATGACAGGTGACTTTAACGATTTTGAATTCAGCAAGACTTTAGCGATTCTTGAAGGAAAACAATTAGTAAACTTAGTCAAGACGCATCCAGCTGAAGACCGCTATTCATACTTCTATCTAGGGAATAGTGAAACACTTGATCATATCTTGGTATCTAAAGACTTAGCGAAAAATGCTGTGTTTGACATGATTCATATCAATGCGATGTTTATGCAAGAAGATGGTCGTGCTTCTGATCATGATCCAGTGATGGTGCAATTAACCTTTAAGAAACAAAAACCAAGTGCTGGTGAAAAAGATAAAGATAAAGGCGATTCAACAAATAATCAAGATAAGAAGAATAATAATGGTAAATTACCTAAGAAATTGAAAAAAGATTTACCAGCTGCAGGTACGAAGATTATGGGCTCGTTGGTCATTATCGGTGTGGTACTAATCGGTGCGGCAATTATTATTCGCATCTACAATACTAAAAAAGCAAAATAAGCCTGAATAAGGAGTAGTCAGATTGGCTGCTCCTTTTTTTGTAACCATTAGTCGATCCAAAACAACCACCTATCGAATTTTCGCCAAAAGTAGCTGGATTTTTGCTATACTGCAATTGAGGTGAGGGCGATGAAAATTAAGGTCCATTATGATCAAAGGTTAGCACGTGATGAATTACAGCTGGCTGCTTTTGAACCGAGTCGTGCATTAGACCATATCATTGATTTTGCGCAAAAAGAGTTATTCTATTTAATTGGTTTGAAAGAAAAGAAAAAAGTACGCATTGATTTAAAGGATATCCAACGTATCTATAGCGCTAATAAGCAAGTTTTTTGTATGGTGAATGGTCAGGAATATCAGCTTTTAGAAAGACTCTATCAACTGCAAGAAAAATTACCCAATAGTTTTGTGCAAATTTCAAGAACAGAAATGATTCAAATTCAAGCTGTTAACAAATTTACGATTACGAGATCTGGTATTATCGAAATTATTTTTAAGGATGGGCAAAAAACGAGTGCTTCTAGACGATATTTAAAGAAAGTGAAAGAGGTGTTAGAACATGCGTAAAGTAATCAAGCTATTTATTTTCGGTGTGTTGATAGGTACCTTTGTTGGTTTGTGGCTATCAATCGCATTTTCTGGAATTGCAACGAAGGGGGCATTTTATGGCAGTATGGCTACAAAAGACTTCACTTGGGAAACCATGCTGATGTCTAGTCTTCTTTGGGGCTTGCTTGGTGGTTGGATGGGAATGGCAAATATGATTTTTGATTGGTTTGATTCTTTGACTACGGCGACGATTGCACATGCGATTGCCATTTATATCCCGTTAGTTTTAGTCGCCTTTCACGAAAAATGGCTCACTTTACATACTGTGGTTTCATTTACAGTTCAGTTTATCGTGATTTATTTCTGTATTTGGTTCGTGCTGTACCATGTGATCAAAAAGCAAATTCAAGCAATCAATCAAAAATTATCTTAAATCTCAAAACTCACTTCAATCTGATTGGGGTGAGTTTTTTGATAAATCCAAACAATCTTCAAAAATATTCAGAAAATTCCGCTAAAACTATTGACTTTTAATTTATAATTAGGTAAATTTTAATAAAATATTAATTTAATTCTAGGTGAGTCAAATGAAAAATAAAAAGGTTATGCATTTCGGTTTATTATTATTAAAATAGAGAACTCTTTTTACCCAACCCAACAGTTGAAATAAAAGAGTTCTATTGGCATTGCATCAAAACAACATGCAATGCCTTTTTATATAAGGTTGTAAATCGACTTGATCAGTAAGTATAAAATAAAAAAGGAGTAGCAGGTTCTATGCGTAAAATTCAGTTTTTTGATACGACACTAAGAGATGGGGAACAAACCCCAGGCGTCAATTTTAATACTAAAGAAAAGGTACAAATCGCCCTGCAATTAGAAAAATGGGGAATTGATACGATTGAGGCGGGCTTTCCGATTGCTTCACCGGGCGATTTTGAAGCAGTGAGTGCGATTGCGAAGGCTTGTCAAAAGATGACAGTGGCAGGTTTAGCGCGTTGTCAGAAAAAAGATATTGATGCAGCATATGAAGCTTTAAAAGAGGCCAAATATCCACAAATTCATGTCTTTTTAGCAACCAGTCCTGTGCATATGGAATACAAATTAAAAATGACGCCAGATGAAGTCTTGGCATCCATCAAAAAATATGTGACTTATGCGAAAAGTAAGTTTGAAAAGGTCCAATTTTCACCAGAAGATGCGACCAGAACAGAAAAAGACTTTCTATTAAAAGCTGTGCAGACTGCCATTGATGCGGGTGCGACCATTATCAATATTCCTGATACAGTAGGATATACCAACCCTACAGAATATGGTGCGATTTTTAAATTTCTGATTGAAAACATTCAAAGCAAGACGGAAATTACTTTTTCTTCTCATTGTCATGATGATTTAGGAATGGCCACGGCAAATGCATTGGCGGCTATCGAAAATGGGGCCAATCGTGTAGAAGGAACGGTCAATGGCATTGGTGAACGCGCTGGAAATACTGCACTAGAAGAAGTCGCAGTGGCTTTGCATATTCGCCAAAATTATTATCAAGCAACCAGCCAAATTGATCTAAGTGAAACCAAATGTACCAGTGATTTGATTGCGCGACTATCAGGAATCAAGGTGCCGAAAAATAAAGCAGTCATTGGTGGAAATGCTTTTAGTCACGAGTCGGGTATCCATCAAGATGGTGTGTTGAAAAATCCAGAAACTTATGAAATCATTACCCCACAATTGGTTGGAGTGAAAACCAATGCCTTGCCACTAGGTAAACTTTCTGGTCGTCATGCCTTTACCAATAAGCTAGAAGAATTAGGCTATCACTTTGATGAAGCAGAACGCAATCTACTATTTAAGAAATTCAAAGTATTAGCAGATAAGAAAAAACAAGTAACCGATCAAGATATTCAAGCGTTGATTGCTGATAAACAAACGCGCGAGGCTGATTTGTATCAATTATCAGCCATTCAACTACAATATGTCTCCAATGGTTATCAAGCAGCCGTTGTATCGATTACGACGCCAGAGCAAGAAATTAAGACATCTTCAGCGATTGGTGATGGGAGTATTCAAGCCATTTACAATGCGATTGATGACGTCTTTGAACAAAAACCAATCCTAACCAATTACGAAATTCAAGCCTTAACTAGTGGGGAAGATGCCCAAGCGGAAGTACGTGTCACACTCACAAATCCCCAGACAGATACACAAATTAATGGAATCGGCGTGGACTTTGATGTGTTGAAAGCTTCTGCCAAGGCCTATGTCCATGCAAGTTCAAGTATGAAGGAAAGAGGATAAGCGATGAAAAAAATAGTAATTTTAGCCGGTGATGGAATCGGACCAGAAATAATGGACAGTGCGCTAAAAGTCTTTCAAGCAGCTAGTCCCACAATTACCAAAGAATATACCTTCGAAGCGCATGTCTTTGGTGGTGCGGCCATTGACAAGATGGGTGAACCTTTGCCAGCAGAAACGTTACAAGCCTGCCAAAGTGCCGATGCAATATTAATGGGCGCAATCGGTGGACCAAAATGGGAGCACGCCGAAAAAACACCAGAAACGGGACTCTTAGCTTTACGAAAAGCATTACATTTATTTGCTAATATTCGCCCAGTTCAAGTCCCCTCAGCCCTTGTGAAGTATTCGCCATTAAAATCAGAAATTGTCGCAGGAACGGATTTGGTCGTAGTCAGGGAATTAACCAGCGGTATCTATTTTGGTGAACCGCGTTATTTGGGGGAAGATGAAGCGTATGATACCAATCGTTACCGCAAAGAAGAAATTGAACGTATCTTACATCAAGCCTTTCAAATTGCCCAAACACGCAAGAAACGGGTGATGTCCGTGGATAAAGCCAATGTATTAGCTACGAGTAAATTATGGCGCAAGATCGCTAATGAAGTCGCCAAAGATTATCCAGATTGCACCTTAACGCATCAATATGTGGATTCAGCAGCGATGAAATTAGTCCAACAGCCAAATACACTAGATGTCATCGTCACAGAAAATTTATTCGGTGATATCTTAAGTGATGAAGCTTCGGTCTTGCCGGGAACATTAGGGGTCTTGCCTAGTGCTAGTCATAGTATTAATGGTCCGTCACTTTATGAACCAATTCACGGCTCAGCACCTGATATCGCAGGGAAGAATATCGCGAATCCTGTTTCGATGATTTTATCAGTTGTGATGATGTTGCGCCAATCCTTTAAAGAAGAAGCCCTTGCAGCGAAAATCGAGGCCGCTTGCTTTGAGGTAATGGCCAAAGGGATTTTGACACCTGACTTAAATGGGACAGCAACTACGAGTGAATTTACCCAAGCCGTCATAACAGAACTAGAAAAATAATAGAGGTGAAAGCGATGCAGACACTATTTGAAAAAGTATGGCAAGAACATGTGATTAAAGGAGAAAAAGGACAAGCGCAGTTGATTTATGTTGATTTGCAGATGATACATGAAGTTACCTCGCCACAAGCGTTTGAAGGCCTAAGACAGGCTAATCGTTCCGTGCGCCGTCCCGATAAGACCTTTGCGACAATGGATCACAACACACCCACTAAAGATATTTATCATATTACCGATTTAATTTCGAAAAAGCAGATTGATACGTTGAGAAAAAATTGTGAGGAGTTTGGCATTACGTTATGTGATAATGGCTCTGAACGTCAAGGAATCGTGCACATGGTGGGACCTGAAGTAGGACTGACCCAGCCAGGCAAAGTGATTGTTTGTGGGGATTCGCATACGGCCACACATGGTGCATTTGGGGCGATTGCTTTTGGGATTGGAACTTCTGAAGTAGAACACGTCTTAGCCACTCAAACCATTTGGCAAAAGCAACCTAAAACCCTTGGCATAAAAGTCACTGGTCAATTACCAAAAGGTGTCTATGCCAAAGATATTATTCTTGCGTTGATTCGTAAATATGGGGTTGATTTTGGCGTAGGGTATGCAGCAGAGTTTTATGGAGATACAATTGAAGGATTATCAATGGAAGAGCGTATGACGATTTGTAATATGTCGATTGAAGGGGGAGCGAAAATTGGCATGATTCGCCCAGATGAAAAGACCTTTAAATATATTAAGGGGCGTGAATATGCGCCTAAAGACTTTGAAGCAGCCGTAGCACATTGGCAAACATTATATACAGATGATGAATCTTGCTATGACCGTATTTTGACGCTAGATGTATCGACTCTAGCCCCATATGTTACCTGGGGGACTAATCCAGAAATGGGCGTGGCATTTGATGAGGCCTTTCCAGAAATTAAGGACCATAACGACACACTAGCTTATGAATACATGGACCTACACCCTGGACAAATGCCAAGTGAGATTCCAATTGAATATGTCTT
>DWVH01000031.1 GCA_019120335.1 Candidatus Enterococcus stercoripullorum | reverse complement strand
GCGGATTATAAAGCAAAACATCAATTACCGGTTTTAGATGAGAATAGGGAAAAGGCTTTATTAGAAAAAGTTTCTAAGTTAGTTCACAAAGAAGAATATCAAGCAACCATTCGTGAGAGCTTTGATGATTTAATGAAGCATTCAAGAAATTATCAAATGCAACGTATGGAGGGAAAAGACAATGATTGAAGGTCAAAAAAGAAGAGAAATCATTTTAGAGGAGTTATCTAAAGCCACTAAAAATGTCAATGCGACCCAATTAGCTGAAAAGTTTGGTGTCAGTCGCCAAATCGTAGTGGGCGATATCGCATTGTTACGAGCAAGTGGTATTGAGATTATTTCTAATTCTAGAGGTTATCGCTTAGCTAATAAATCTGCTGGGATGCTAGAAACGAAATTAGCAGTCAAACATGGTCCAGACCAAGTAGAAGAAGAATTGAGATTGATTGTTGAAAATGGCGGTACCATGGTTGATGTGATTGTTGAACATGAACTATATGGGGAAATCAAAGGTACGCTGGATATTAAGAATGATGCTGAGGTAACGGCCTTCTTAAATAAGGTAGAACAAGCACATGCAACTTTGCTTTCTAGCTTAACAGATGGCATCCATTTACACACCATTCAGTATCCAGACGAAGAAACCTTAATCAAAATTAAACAAGCCTTATCACAAGCAGGCATCTTACTGGAAGATAATGAATAATGGTAAAAAAGAGACGTTCAACTCTGATATGGTTGGAACGTCTCTTTTGGTCTATTCTAAAACTAGGACATCTTTATCCAGGCTAAATGGGTTTTTAGCATTAATATGATCATAGAACATGACACCGTTTAAATGGTCGATTTCATGTTGCACGACGATGGCTGGATAATTTTTTAAACGAATCTTTTGCGTTTCACCGTTCATATCAGTATAAGTAACAGTAACACGCGCATGGCGAACCACATATCCAGGCACTTCACGATCCACTGATAGGCAACCTTCGCCATCTGCTAGACATGCATCTTGGACAGAGTGACTGACGATTTTAGGATTATACATCACAGTTTCTAAAATCGGTTCGGGCTTTTCTGGATTATTGCTTGGAACTAAAAGGGCAATAATTCGCTTTTTAATATCTAATTGGGGAGCAGCTAAACCGACACCGCCACGTAATTCGTACTTTTCAGCCATTTCAGGATCTTGACTATTATGTAAAAACTCTAACATATCTTTTCCTAACTGGATATCTTCTGCTGTTAAAGGGACAGGCACTTCATCACAGACAGCGCGTAAGGTTGGATTACCTTCACGAATAATATCTTTCATTGTTAACATCTAAATGCTTCACTTCCTCGATTTTTTTCTAATAAGTATTCTATCATAGCTTTATTTTTTTTACCAATTGTACAAATGTTTCTTAAATTTTCTAAACTTTTCAAAATTATCTAAATATTATATTTTTTTTGAAAAAAGAAGCAATGAATGGTTGACCGATGAATTTAGCTATTGTTATAATTATTAAAACAAAGGAGAATTAAAGTGAATTTACCTCAAGCTTTTATCGATAAATATCAGCACTTACTTGGTGACGAAGCTGATGCGTTTTTGACAGCCTTAAATCAAGAAGAAGTGCAAAAAGGATTTCGTCTCAATCCATTAAAGCCATATGCTAAAGAAATGTTGGCCAAGTTTGATGATAGAAACTTACCCCAAGCACCTTTTGCAAATGATGGCTACGTAGGTGAAATCAGCGGAAAATCTATTTTACACCAAGCAGGCTATGTCTATTCTCAAGAAATTAGCGCGATGATTGTTGCCAGTGTCGCAGATGTTCAGCCTGGTGAGCGTGTATTAGATTTATGTGCAGCCCCTGGTGGAAAATCGACACAGCTCGCTGCAAGTTTAGCCAATCAAGGTTTATTAGTGGCGAATGAAATCTATCCAAAGCGAGCGAAAATTTTAGCTGAAAACTTAGAACGTTGGGGTGCCCAAAATACGGTGGTCACGAATCACGCACCAGCCGAATTGGTTGACTTTTTTCCACAATTTTTTGATACGATTGTGGTTGATGCGCCATGTTCAGGTGAAGGCATGTTTCGTAAAGATGAAGAAGCCATCCAACAATGGCAAGCGGATACCCCAGAAATGTGTGCTACACGTCAAAAAGAAATCTTGGACGCAGCGGTACGGATGTTAAAGAAAGACGGCATGCTCGTTTATTCGACTTGTACCTTTGCACCAGAAGAAAATGAAGAAATGGTTAGCTTCTTGGTAGAAAATTATCCATTTGAAATTGTGCCATTATCGATTGCAGGGACCTCACCTGGTCGTAGTGAGTGGGGAAGTGTAGCTCATTTAGAAGATACAGTGCGGATTTGGCCACATTTAAATGAGGGTGAAGGACATTTTGTGGCGAAATTGCGCTTAAAAGAAGCAATTATTTCCGATGACATACCTAAACAAAAGGCAAAAAAAGCCAAAAAAGGGAAGAATGTGTCAAATGATGGTTTGAATAAAGAACAGCAAAAAGTGATGCAAGATTTTACCAAGCACTGGCCCCTACCTTTTGAGGGTAAGCTAGTTACTTTTAAGGATAATTTGTGGCTTTTACCGCAAGAGATGATAAGCTTAGAAAAATTAAAAGTACTTAAACCAGGTTTGCAATTAGGGGTATTTAAGAAAAATCGTTTTGAGCCAGCATTTTCTTGGACGATGGCGATTGAGGATGTTTCGGCTTACCCTAGTTGTCAGATTACTTTGGAAGATTGGCAACATTATGTGCGTGGCGAAACTATTCTCAAAGAAGGAAACCAAGGTTGGGTCGTACTAGTTGTTGATCAAATCCCTGTAGGACTAGGCAAACAAGTCCAAGGAGTCATTAAAAATTTCTATCCTAAGGGTTTACGTTTTCAACCATAAATTGAGCAACTCTCCAAAAATTAGCGGAGAGTTTGCTTTTAAACTAAAATTGATTGAATTGTTTGAAAAATAAAAACTATCAAGCAAATTTAAAGGAGAAATATATTGGAGAAAAAATTAAGTTTTAAAGAAATATTTTTTATTGGATTAATGATTTTTTCGCTTTTCTTTGGAGCGGGAAATCTGATTTTTCCGGCAGAATTAGGAGCTAAAGCCGGTGAATCAGTCTTTGCAGCGATGGGCGGATTTTTAATTACGGGTATTGGTTTACCGACGATAGGCTTATTATCGCTCGCTTTTGTCAGTAAAAAAGGACAACCTGAAGATATTGCCATCAAGGTACATCCAATTTTTGCCTTATTATTAACTTGCGTGACGTATTTAGCGATAGGGCCACTATTTGCTGCACCGCGAACAGGACTGGTTTCCTTTGAGATAGCGGTCGTGCCGTTTTTACCTAGTGGACCCAAAGCCTTGTTTCTATTCTTATTTAGCATTCTCTTTTTCGGAATTGTTTATTATTTAGCGCTTTATCCGAATCATTTTGTGGATCGTTTTGGTAAATTAATTACGCCATTTTTATTAGTGATATTAGGATTATTTATTGTCACTAGCTTTTTGCATCCAATTGCTAAAGAAGCTAAGCCGAGTGGAAAGTATGCGACTTTGCCTTTTGCAACAGGACTTAAACAAGGTTATTTGACGATGGATACGATTGTTTCGGTCATTTTTGCCACATTAATCATGAATGCGACCAAAGCAATGGGAATCAAGAGTGCCAAACAAACGCGGATGATTATCTTAAAAGCTGGCTTAGTATCAGCAATTTGTTTAGGAATCATTTATTCCGGAATTGCGATGATTGGTGCAACAAGTGGAATGAGTCAACACGTCAATGGTGCGGTGATTTTGTCAGCGATTAGTCATCATTATTTTGGTAACTTTGGAAACATTTTATTTGGGGTGGTAGTATTATTGGCCTGTCTACCTACAGCATCAGGCGTATTAACTGCTTGTTCATGGTATTTCAATCGTTTATTTCCACAAGTGAGCTATAAGCAATTTCTGACTGCATTTACTTTATTTAGTGCTGTTGTCGCAAATATCGGCTTGGATCAACTAATAAAAGTCTCCATTCCAGTCTTGAATTTCATTTATCCGATTATGATTGTGTTGATTTTGCTAGGATTTTTAAGTAAAGTCATCCACTGTAGTCAAGGAATGTATGTGGGGGCTGTGTTACTCACTTCTATCATTGGGCTAAATGATGCCGTTAAAGCGATAAATCCTCATTTTGATTTTTTGAGTTGGCTTGCTTTACCATTGAGCAATCTTGGTTTTAGTTGGGTCGTGCCAGCAGTACTTGGCGGCATGCTCGGATTTCTTTATAGCAAGTGGAATCAACGTAAAACACCTGTTTATCAGCAAGCAAAGCAATCGATAAATAATTGATTCTGAAGGAAATGGTTAAATGAAAAAAGTGGAGATCACAATCAAAGTGACCTCCGCTTTTTGTATTGTATATCTATTCTTTATTTTTCTTCATCGTCTTCTGGTACTTTGTTATCTAAGTCTGTCCGTACAATTAAGACATCACAAATTGCATGACGGATAACATATTCAGATACAGAACCGATAAATAAACGTTCAACAGCATTTAAACCAGTCGCACCTAGCATGATTAAATCTACTTTTTCGCTTTCAGGTAATTCTTTGGCAATTACTGATTTAGGTGAGCCGTACTCGATAATCGTTTTTACCTTATTGACGCCTGATTCACTGGCAAGTTTTTGATAGTCTGCTAGGGTTTGTTTGGCCATTTCACTTGCTTGTTCCATCATCATACCATCTAAAGAAGAAATGGTTTGGAAAGCACGAGTATCAATGACATGGACTAATAACAATTCAGAATCATTCCGTCGTGCAACGTTCACCGCCTTTTGAAATGCCAACTCTGCCTCTTTGGAACCATCTACAGCGACCATAATTTTTTTATATTCTTGCAACATAAGAATCATCCTCTCTGTTATATCTACTTTTATTTTAAAACAAAAAACGCGATTTGTCACAAATTTTCTATGATATTTTTAAGTTTTTTGCTAAAAATGAAGAGAAAATTCCACTTAATATAAAAACAGCGATAATAAAACAAATACTAAAGAAACGGTCATTCATAAAAGTACAGATAAATCCTAGAATACCGGCGATGATGAAAAATTTACCGTAATCACTTAATATAGAAGGTAAGTCATCTTTGGTATTTAAAAATTGCAACACTACGTTCGATTTAAAAACTAAGCAATAACCAATCAATAGTAATAGTAGAGACAGGATAAATAATAATAGTTGGATTAACATGCTTTTGCTTCCTTTCAATATTGCTATTTTATACACAGTCTTATTATACTCAATTTTGATAAGAAAAAAAGCCCGACTAAAAAGCCAGGCTCAACCTATATTGGTTATTGTGGGTACTATCCGTAGATGCCGTTTTTTATCCCGAGGTATTGATCCCGCAAACTAGCAGGTGGGCTCTTCTATCTATTTTTTGAACTACCAAAGGATAAGGCTTGTTACCCAAATAGATTCAATTAGATCCCAATAAATCAATAACAATGTTCGGTCAACACACTAAAGGGAGAATTCGCACATCACAGATTTCCCATAACTAATACTAGCATAGTTTTTCAAAGAGTGCAAGTTAAAAGCCTAAAAATTGAGAACGTTTTCTAAAAGTGACTAAACTAGTTATTAGATAACTTATCAATGTTGCTTCCATTCTTGGATTTGTTGATATCTCATGGCTAAGGCTTTTTCGTATTTGCCGCTTGTTTTTGGTTGATAGTAATGACGATGCACAAGATTGTTTGGCAAGTACTGTTGGTTCACCCATTGATTCGGATAGTCATGAGGATACCTATAGTCTATCCCACGATTTAATTTTTTTGCCCCTTGATAGTGACTGTCGCGCAAATGATCTGGAACATCACCTGCTTTACCACTTCTGACATCGGCTAAGGCAGCATCAATCGCGCTAATAGCTGAATTGGATTTAGGAGATAGACACAAATCAATCACAGCATTGGCTAAAGGAATCCGTGCTTCAGGAAATCCTAGTTTTTCAGCAGCTTGGATAGCAGAAACAGTACGTGCCGCAGCTTGAGGATTTGCCAGACCTACATCTTCATAGCCAATGACCATTAAACGCCGACAAATAATAGGTAAATCTCCTGCTTCAATTAACCGTGCTAAATAGTGCAGTGCCGCATCTACATCGCTACCTCGGATAGATTTTTGTAGGGCAGAAATCACATCATAATGGGCATCTCCGTCTTTATCATGGGTCAATGCTTTCTTTTGTAGGCAAGACTCAATAATCTCTAAGGTAATTTCAATCTTTCCGGTAGCTTCATCGACGGGGGTGGATTTGACGGCTAATTCTAACCCGTTTAAGGCACTTCGTAAATCGCCATTGGTTACCCGCGATAGATGAAGTCGGGCATTTTCAGCTAGATGAACTGGATATTCGCCCAATCCTTTTTCCGTATCTGCTAATGCTCGGTCAATCGCTGCTAAAATATCTTCTTGGGTCAATGGTTTTAACTCAAAAATTTGACAACGACTGCGAATGGCTGGGTTGATGGAAATATAAGGATTTTCAGTTGTTGCGCCAATCATAATAATGCGGCCATTTTCCAGATGAGGCAATAGGAAGTCTTGTTTGGTTTTATCTAAACGGTGAATTTCGTCCAAAAGTAAAATTACCGTACCACTCATTTTGGCTTCTTCTGCAACTATTTGTAAATCTTTTTTGCTGTCAGTCGCGGCATTTAGCATACGAAAGGCATATTTGGTCGTTCCGGCGATGGCTGAGGCAATACTTGTCTTTCCTGTGCCTGGGGGTCCATATAAAATCATAGAGGATAGCATTTTAGCTGTAATCATTCGGTCAATAATTTGTCCTGGTCCCACGAGATGCTTTTGTCCAACGACTTCGGATAATTGAGTGGGGCGCATGCGATAAGCTAATGGTTTCATATGATACATCCTCTCTATCAAAAAAATGCTTTGCTTACATAGTATAGCATTATCCGCGCAAAATAAGCTAGTTGAAACATTTTTTTGCTCAAATGATGGTTTTAGCTATGATTTAGTAAAAGAATTGTGTATGATGAAAGTGATGGAAATTATTCAGAAAAGAGGGAAATCAGTGGCCAAAGAAGACATTTTAACTTTTTTAGACCAACAAATTGATCAAAAAGTGACTGATTATGATGTCGCATTAGATTGGAATACTAAAAACCATACGATTGAAATCATTTTTCGTCTCTATTTAGCAAGCAATGAAGAGTTTGCTGGTGAAGAAGAAGTCGAAGCGATAGAATTTGAAGATGGGATTTTACTTTACACTGAAAAATCTCAATTTGATGCAGCGGATTACTTATATACGATGCCTTTTGAGCGTAAAAAAGGGATTGAAAGTACGACTTTAGCGGGTCTTGTTACGTATTTAAATGAAGTATTAGACCAAGGAATGTCTGATATTTTCGACTTTTTAGAAGACGAAGAAGCTGAAGTGTTTGAATTAACTTTTGATGAAGCAAGACTACAAGAAATCATTGCGAATGAAGGATCTTCCCGTTGGATTCCTTATCCTAAATTTTAAGAAGGTGAAAAGATGAAGTGGAATGAAGTAAAAGTCACAACAGAAAGTGAAGCAATCGAAGCAGTGTCTAATATATTAATGGAAGCTGGCGCTAGTGGCGTGATGATTGAAGATAGTTTAGATATCGAAAATTATAAAACAGATGCCTATGGAGAACTATTAGACAAAGAAAACTATGAAATGATTACAGAGGGAGCGATTGTTACGGCTTATTTTCCTGAAACAACCTTCTTACCTGAAATCATGCCAACGATTCAAGCGAGAATTGCTCAATTAGTAGAGTTTGGCTTAGCTATCGGCAAAAATGAAGTCGAAATTTCTGAGGTCTCTGAGGAAAATTGGGCGACGGCGTGGAAAAAATATTATCATCCTGTGCAAATTAGTCGTTTTTTAACGATTGTCCCAAGCTGGCAAGAATATCATGCGACTCATCCAGAAGAAAAGATTATCACTTTAGATCCAGGAATGGCCTTTGGTACAGGTACACATCCGACTACTCGCTTAACGTTACAAGCTTTAGAAGTGACGCTACACGGAGATGAGACGGTGCTTGATGTGGGGACAGGCTCAGGTGTGTTAAGTATTGCAAGTAAATATTTAGGGGCAAAAGAGGTCCATGCCTTTGACTTAGATGAAGTAGCGGTTAGAGCAGCTAAAGAAAATATGGACTTAAATCCGATTGCCAGTGATGTCAAGGTAAGTGCCAATGATTTGCTAAAAGGAATCGAAACACAAGCGGATGTCATCGTGGCTAATATTTTAGCGGATATTATTGTCTTGATGTTAGAGGATGCGCATCGTTTATTAAAGGATTGTGGGCATTTAATTATCTCTGGAATTATCGAAGGCAAACGCGAAATGGTCTTAGCTGCATGTGATGAGGCAGGCTTTGTCGTGGAACAACAATTCAACCAAAAAGACTGGTATGCGATTATTTTGAAAAAAGACTTGGGTGAAGATTAATGCAAAGATATTTTGTTGATACCCCTTATCAAGTACAAGAAAGCTATCAGGCAACCAAAGAAATGTATCATCATATGGTGCATGTGATGCGGATGAAAGTTGGCAGTCAAGTCTATCTAGCTTTTAGCGACCAACAAGTCATTATGGCACAAATTAGCGAAATAACCCCAGATACTTTGACTTTGGTGGAAGTGGCTAAAGAAGAACAAGCAAAAGAATTACCAGTTCATATTACTATTGCTAGTGGCTATCCAAAAGGTGATAAGCTAGAGTGGATTGTCCAAAAAGCGACAGAACTAGGTATGGCAGAATTGATTGGCTTTCCAGCAGCTAGTTCGGTTGTGAAGTGGAATGATAAAAAACTAGCTAAAAAACAAGAACGTCTCGAAAAAATTGCCCAAGAAGCTGCGGAACAATCCCATCGTCAAGTCGTACCTAAAATTGAGTTGTTAGAACGTTTTGCAGATTTATTAAAACGCGCAGCCGAATATGATCACATCATCATTGCTTATGAAGAATCGGCCAAACAAGGAGAAGATAGTCAATTGGTGAAAGTCTTTCAACAGCTTGCCCCTAATGAGAAACTTTTAGCTATTTTTGGGCCAGAAGGGGGCATTACGCCGACAGAAATCGAGCAATTCAAGCAATTAGGTGGCAAATGCTGTGGATTAGGGCCAAGGATATTACGCACGGAGACCGCACCTTTATATCTTTTAGCAAGCAGTAGTTTCTTTTTTGAATTGATAAACCAAGAAAAGTGAGTGAATAAGATGCAACAAGCAATTACAAAGTTAGAAGCAGCACTGACAGAAAATGAATTTGTCTCTGTTCCGAATATGAATGTAGCACAAATTCGTTATATCTATGGTTCATTAAATCTATTTTATTTAAACCAAATTGTGCAAAAGGAAGTGGAGCAAGCAGCTGCATTTGACCCTGAGGAATTGATGATGGCCTCGGCATTTGGTGATATGGCGGTGGAATTAATTCAGATTAATCATACTTTAGGCTTGCCTTCTTTAAGTGAGTATCAAGTGAAGGAAACCTACTTCTTCATTAATGATATGTTTGAGTTATTTAATCGGGCGGATGAAGCGATTTATCAACTTTCAAGTCAAATCATTCATAGTAAGACAACGCATGAACCATTAGATCAAGCTTTGTTAACGGATATGTTTGATTTGTTGGCTAGTTTGGCTCATTACTGTGGCTTTTCATTTAAGAATTCTTTGCAGATGGCTGTGGATGAGTTTATTGAATTTTTATTATAATTTTTGTAATTTTCGCTGAGTGTTTGATGCTTTTTTAGTGTCAGATGCTCTTTTTTTAGGTTAAAAGATGGCTAAAATCGAAAAAAATAAGATAAAAGCGTTTGAATAGTCGTCTTTCATTGTAATGGATGGAATTTTTTTGCTATAATAATAGAAAATCAAGCGAGGTGAGTGAAATGGCAAAAGATATCGTACTTTCAGGGCCAAGTGTAATCAAAATGGTTGCAGATTATATGAGCGAAGAAGAAACCGCCTTTGTCCAAAAAGCTTTAGATTATGCGACTAAAGCCCATGCCCATCAATTTCGTAAATCAGGCGAGCCATACATTATTCATCCGATTCAAGTAGCTGGACTTTTAGCGGAATTACATATGGATCCACATACCGTTGCCACAGGATTTTTACATGATGTTGTAGAAGATACTGATGTGACTTTAGAAGATTTAGAAAGAGACTTCGGTAAAGATGTGGCGATGTTAGTCGATGGTGTCACGAAATTAGGTAAAATCAAATATAAATCTCATGAAGAACAATTAGCAGAAAATCACCGCAAAATGTTAATTGCAATGGCCAAAGATTTGCGAGTCATCATGGTAAAATTAGCGGACCGTTTGCATAATATGCGGACGTTAAAACATTTAAGAGAAGATAAACAACGCCGCATTGCACAAGAAACATTGGAAATCTATGCTCCATTGGCTCACCGTTTAGGGATTAGCCGCATTAAATGGGAATTAGAGGACCGTTCCTTACGTTATATTAATCCTAGTCAGTATTACCGTATTGTTCATTTGATGCAGACCAAACGCGATGAACGAGAAGCTTATATAGCTGAAGCGGTGGAAGACATTCGGTTAGCGACTGAAGAACTAGAGATTTATGCGGAAATTTATGGTCGGCCAAAACATATTTATTCGATTTATCGGAAAATGGTCGATAAAAAGAAACAATTTGATGAAATTTACGACTTATTAGCGATTCGTGTGATTGTTGATTCCATCAAGGATTGTTATGCGGTGTTAGGTAGTATCCATACCAAATGGAAACCGATGCCAGGTCGTTTTAAAGATTATATTGCGATGCCTAAAGCCAACATGTACCAATCATTGCATACGACGGTTATCGGGCCAAAAGGAAATCCATTAGAAGTGCAAATTCGTACCCATGAAATGCATGAAATTGCCGAATTCGGGGTTGCGGCACACTGGGCATATAAGCAAGGAAAAACCGATAAAGTCAAACCAGACAGTATGACCAAACAAGTGGGTTGGTTTAAAGAAATTTTAGAGCTGAAAGATGAAAGCTATGATGCCTCTGAATTTATGGAAGGAGTCAAAGGTGATATCTTTAGTGATAAGGTCTATGTCTTCACTCCTAAAGGCGATGTGACTGAGCTGCCTCAAGGGTCTGGTCCACTTGATTTCGCTTATAGTATCCACACTGATATTGGAAATAAAACAGTCGGTGCGAAAATCAATGGGAAGATGGTACAACTTGACTACAAATTGAAAAATGGCGATATTGTCGAAATCTTGACTTCACCTAATTCATTTGGGCCAAGTCGTGACTGGTTGAAATTTGTGGCGACTTCTAAGGCAAAAAATAAGATTAAACGCTTCTTTAAAGTCCAAGATCGCGATGAAAATATCGAAAAAGGGCGTGAAATGGTCAGCAAGGTCATTCAAGATTTAGGCTTTGTACCGAAAGAAATCTTGACCAAGGCTAAAATTCAAGAGGCGATGTCACGGTTTAATTACCATTCTGAAGAAGACTTATATGCAGCAGTCGGTTTTGGTGAAATGAGTGCCACGACTTTTGTGAATCGTTTGACCGAAGAAGAACGCAAACAACAACAAGAAGAAAGACAAAAGCAAGAAGTAGAGGATTTATTGACTAATCCAGTGAAAAAAGAACCGGAAAAGATGAAGGTGCGTCATGAAGGCGGCATTGTCATTGAAGGGGTGAATAATCTACTTATCCGTTTGAGCCGTTGTTGTAATCCGGTGCCAGGCGATGAAATTGTCGGCTATATCACCAAAGGACGTGGAGTGTCGATTCACCGAGCAGACTGCCCAAATGTCCGTCATGCAGTTGATTTTGAAAACCGCATGATTGAAGTAGAGTGGGAAGATACTGCAGTCATGAATATGGAATTCGATGTTGATTTGGAAATTCATGGCTTCAATCGTAACGGCTTATTGAATGATATCTTACAAACCGTTAACTCTATGACGAAACAATTAAGTAGCGTGGAAGCGAGATCGAATAAGGAAAAAACAGCCACTATTCGTCTTACTTTACGTATTCAAAACTTAAATCATTTGAAATCAATTGTCGATAAAATCAAACAAATTCCTGATGTATATTCTGTACGTCGGATGAAAGGATGAGTCCATGCGCGCGGTAATTCAACGAGTCAGCCAAGCAAAAGTAGTCGTGGATGACAACACAGTAGGTCAAATTGGTAAAGGTTTTATGATTTTACTTGGTGTCCATGAACAAGACACACAAACAGATGTCGATTATTTAGTAGGTAAAATCAGTAAACTTCGCGTCTTTGAAGATGATCAACAAAAAATGAATCGTTCTATCATTGATGTCGATGGGAAAATTTTGAGTATTTCTCAATTTACCTTATTTGCGGACACTAAAAAAGGCAATCGACCAAGCTTTGTTCAAGCGGCTAAACCCGATACAGCGATTCCTTTATATGAGGCTTTTAATGAAGGATTGCGTCAGGTAGGCATTCCGGTTGAAACGGGTATTTTCGGTGCCAATATGAAGTGTCACCTCGTTAATGATGGCCCTGTTACCATTATTATCGACAGTCAAAACAAATAATAATGAAAAAATGGTAGTGATCCGCACAAAAAAAGTGTGGTCGCTATCGTTTTTTAATAGAAATTGGATGGAAATGATTGCGTTTAATCTACATTTAGGTCTTCTAAAAGTTCATCTAAAGAGTTAAAAGTAGCCAAATGACCATTTTCTACATCTTTCCTTGCTTGGATGCTTTCTGGATTTTTTAAAGTTAATTTAAAGGGAATGCCTTGTTCACGCACAGTTTGTTTCAGAAAAAGAACGATAGCTGTGTCGAAATCCATACCGAGTATTTCAAAAATTTGTTTGGATTTTTGATATAATTGTTCTTCAACTTGAATATTTAGATTTGCCATTGAATCTCCTACTTTCTTTAATCTTTATATTCTTATTATGAGTGAATATTATAAGCCATTCCTTAATTCTGTAAAATATGTTCAATTATTATGAAATGGAGAAAATAATCATGACAATAAAAGAAGATTTAAAACTCATCTATAAAACAATAATGAAAATGGATATGTTGGAGTTGAAGCAAGCCTATGAAGATGCAAAAACAGAAGAAGAGTTAGAACTTTATCGGGATTTGTTCATTTTTAGGTTGCGTCAAAATCAAAAGCAAATAATTAATGAAGAGGGTTTTGTAATATAATGTCAAATAAACCACGCTATATTATTGTAGCAGGAGTAAACGGATCGGGAAAATCAACTTTTTATCGTGCCTTTCTTTCATATTTCATAAATACCCAAAGAATAAATGCTGATGAAATCCTTAGAAGAAATGGTGGCGATTGGCAAAAAATGAGTGATAATATGAAGGCAATGCGAGAAGTCATTCACTTAATAAATCAAGCTATCGAAAATCAAATTTCTTTTCACCAAGAAACAACATTGTCGGGACAAGGTCATAAAAGATGGATTGAAAAGGCGAAAGAAAAAGGGTTTGAAGTGACGTTACTATATTTTGGATTAAAGCATGTTAATCTAGCTGTTGATCGTGTGAAACAGAGAGTAGCAAAGGGTGGTCACGGAATACCAGAAGAAACCATTCGCAAAAGATTCCAACGGTCATTGAAAAATCTAGAAATAATTGCGCCATTATGTGATCGTGTAGAATTATACGATAATACAGATAGTTTTATTTCCGTCTATGAGCGAAAAGATGATCATATCGTTACAACTCCGTCAAAAAATATCGAGTGGATACCATATAGTTTGATTCAATAGAAAAGATATCAGCATGCAGAAAAAACAAGCGTCGACAAGTTGTCGACAGTTTATCGACAACTTGTTACTATGCTGTTTATTAATTTTGAGTAGCATTTTCACAACAATTTCTTCGGATAAATCCATACAGAATAGATAATAGGAAAGATTACCCAAATAATTAGCGCGCTAGGGACAACGATATTTCCGTTAAAAATAGTGCAAAATAGGAGAATACCACAACTGATTGGGATACTTAGAAGAGCGAGAAGTTGATGAGTGGCTTGCCAATTTTTAGGATCATTTCTAGTGGAAAAGATACGAATGCCGATAAAAGGATTATACGCAAGACTTGTGCTTAAATTACCAATAAATAAAATTCCTGCACAAATTAAGAATAAGGATAAGTCATGTTGAATCTGAGTATTTAGACTACACAAAAAAATAAATACTGTAGATATGACAGTTAAAATAATTTGTAGTGGCCGTTTTACACGATTGTTTAAAATCATGAAAACCTGAATAATTGTAAATAAAATATAATTGATTTCAAATATATTGGAATATTGATGGTTAGCAAAAAAATACGTGACAAGAAATAAAACAAAACTGCCCCACATTAAATATTTTGAAAAATGAAGATTATTCATATGTCATCCCTTCTTTCAAGTTAATTATAAATCTTTCATCATAGAATATCCATAGACGTATAAATAAATTTCCTACCTCCTCGTGAAGTAATTTTCGTTGTATTATTCCTTATTTTTTCGTTATCAGGAGAAAAGCAGAATGTTCATGAAAATCAATGCCCTTGAATATTGTCTTTGAGCAATTTGTGTCATTTGTAAAAAATATTTATTTTTTGTAATTATTCGCATAAAGTCCGTGCAATTTAAAAATAAAATAGTATAATAGTAAGTGTAAATGAAAAGGTTTTCATTATTAAAGTTCTGTAGGAGGTTTTGTAGTATGTCAACAATTCAACAATTTAGTCGTAGCGAAATTACCAAAGAGAATCCACGCTTTTCCCCATTTAAAGTGTTGGTAGAATCCGCTTTTTATGGCAACCATGTGAGAAGCGTTCAGAATATTCAGGAAGCCTATGAATTGGCTAAAAATGCTCCTGGTACTGTAGTGACTGATATGCCAATTAAGCACGCTAAAGATCTAGGCTTGGCTGAAGATACGAAGATTTTGGTCAATAATGATGGCGCTATCGTTGGGCGGACGGCTGCTGCTCGGGTCATTGTGACTGAACCAGGCATTGATCGTGAAGGATATCGTCGGGTGTTACGAGAAGCCGTTTATCAAGCGACCAAACAAGAATTCTATAAGACAGAAGTAGTGGTGGGACTTGATGAAGAATTTATGGTTCGCAGCCATTTGATGCTACCAAAAGGATTTGAAATGAATTTATACTCTTATATGTTGAACTTCCAATTAGCGACTCCAGAATGGTTAGACAAATATAAACAATCCAAACATTATCCAGAAAATGATATTTATATTTTTGCCAATCCAGAATGGTCTCATCCAGATTTTCCAAATGGCCTTGCTTTATTTATGCCAGAAGCAAATGCGGCTGCAATCCTAGGTTTACGCTACTTTGGAGAATTGAAGAAAGCGACCTTAACTTTAGCTTGGGCAACGGCACACCGTAATGGATTTGTGGCTTGTCATGGTGGAATGAAACAATATCACTTGCCAGATAAGACCTTTACGATGGCAGCGTTCGGTTTATCAGGTTCAGGTAAATCAACCATCACTTTAGCCAAGCACCATGATGAAAATTCTAAGGTAGAGGTATTGCATGATGATGCGTTTGTGATTAATCGTGCAACAGGAAGTACAACTGCTTTGGAACCAGCTTATTTTGATAAAGTACAAGATTATCCATTAACGGATGACGCGGTGAATTATTTCCTAACTTGCCAAAATGTCGGAATTACTTTAGACGAAGATGGCAAGAAAGTATTAGTCCTTGAAGATGTGCGTAATGGGAATGGGCGTACAGTGAAATCTCGTTATGTTACACCAAATCGTGTAGACCATTTATCTGAAAAAATCGATGCTATCTTCTGGATTATGAAAGATAATACTTTGCCACCAGTGATTAAAATTAATAATCCTACGTTGGCGGCTGTGTTTGGCTTGACTTTAGCTACCAAACGTTCTACGGCAGAAAACTTAGTCGGGAAAGTACGTCGAGATCAATTGGTTATCGAGCCTTATGCGAACCCGTTCAGAAGTTACAAATTATCTGAAGACTACCTTGCTTTTCGTGAATTATTCGCAAATCAACATACGGCTTGTTACGTCTTAAATACGGATGAATTCAATGGTAAGAAGGTTACGAAAGAAGTCACTTTAGGTAGTATTGAAAAGATTATTGCTGAAAGTGGTGAATTCAAACCATTTGGTACAATTGAAGATGTAGAATACTTAGCAATTGATGGCTATCCAGTTGATTTTGATGATAAAGCTTATTGTGAGCGCTTAAAAGAAAGAATGGAAACTCGTTTGGAATTTATTCAAGCGCAAGATCACCTTAAAGATGGCTATCATGCATTACCTCAAGAAACGGCTGAGTTAATGCGTAAGATTGTCAATCAATTGAGTTAAAAGAATAAGGCTATAGCTACTGTTGGGATAAAGATAGGTTGTAGCCAATAAAGAAGGAATAAAGATGTTACTTTTAGAAAAAATAATTATCCTATTAACCATTGTGACTTATTTGGCGAATTATTTAACCTATTTATTTATGAAGCACAAAAAAATCAAAAATGGTTTTGAAAGGTGTGCCCTATTTCTAGCAGTAAATATGAGCTTAATGCTTTTTGATGGATTATTTGCCGTCATTGGCAAGATTTTATTTGATGAACTATTACTTTTAGAATAAACAGGAATAAAAAAAGTCCGGCGATGCGCAAAATTGCTACATCGCCAGGCTTTTATTCGTTTTTGGCTTTTTTTCGTAGTTGAAGGTAGTATTTGACGCTGGTAGCAATCATCATTAATCCGGCTGTCAATTGTAATAAAATATCAATTGTTGGGACGTTATACACACCTTCATCTGCTAGAAAGAAAGTCAGTAGCCAGCTACAATTTTGGATAAAGAAAAACATTGCTGCATAGCGAAATGCTTTGCCAGTGATTTCTTTTCGCAGAAATTGAATCATCATGCCTAAAAGACAAGTTCCCATAATCAGTAGTATCAAGGTTTCCATTCTCTTCACCTTCTTTTTCTTTCATTATAGCAAACATTTGGCTGAAAACGATTTAATGTCAAATGTTTTTTTGTTTTTCTTAAATTTTATCAATTGATTGAATTTTTTTCTTGCATTTATTCGAGATTGGGTATATTATAACAACGTGTCATGTGACAGAGTGTCATAATTGAGCGAAATGAGGTGAGTTTATGCCAACAGAAACATTTTTACATTTACCCGATGAAAAACGGAAACGAATTACTGATGCTGCGATTCAGGAGTTTTCGCGTGTTCCATTAGAAGAAGCATCGATTGCTAATATCGTGAAAAATGCGGAAATTCCTCGAGGCAGTTTTTATCAGTACTTTGAAAATAAAGAAGATGTCTATTTCTATTGTTTTCAAACGGTTCAAAGTATTGGATTTGACTTCTTAAAGGAGATGCTTATTGCGCAAAAAGGCGATTTATTCTCGGCTTATCGTGAATTTTTTAAACAGGCGATTCCGCATTTATTTGACAGCAAGTATGCGAATTTCTTTAAATTTTCGTTTATGAATATGAATTATCGTTCTTCTAAAAAATTTACAGCGAACTTTCATAAACATCATCAGAAAATTCATGAGAATAAAGAATCTCAAAATCAGATTTTTCAACAGTATGTGAACTTCGATTTACTGGTTTTTGATTCGCAGGAAGATTTAGAGTTATTAATTCAAATGATTATGAATGCATTCATTTCCAGTGTAGTAGAAGGATATCGTAGTCAAAAGGATCAAGAAAAAGTAGATGTTCAAAAAATCATTACCCGCTATGAGAAAAAATTAAATTGGCTAGAGATGGGTGCTAGCAGAAAGGAAAAATAGATGTTTAAATTAATGAAACGTGTGTCAGTCGTGTCTGCAATTATGGCGTTTTTATTCATGATTGTCCAAGTTTTAGCGGATTTATATCTGCCTAATTTGACCTCTGATATCATTAACAATGGGGTAGCTAAAGGCGATATTGATTATATTTGGCATACTGGTTTTGTAATGATTGGTTTTTCATTAATCAGTATTGTTGCCGCGATTTGTAATACGTATTTTGCAACCCGTGAATCACAAAAATTAGGGAAGGAATTACGTAGTTCGATTTATGAAAAAGTGGAGCGTTCTTCTTTACACCAATTTGATAAATTCGGGACCGCTTCTCTAATTACTCGTACCACCAACGACGTGAACCAAATTCAATTGGTGGCACAAATGTTTTTACGAATGATGATTAATGCACCGATTACTTTAGTCGGAGCGAGCTTTCTAGCTTATCGAAAAGATGCGGAATTAACGAAGATTTTCTTATTCGTGATTCCAATCGTAGTCGTCTTTATTGCTCTTTTGATGATTTTTGCAGTGCCACTATTTAAGAGCATGCAAAAGAAAACCGACCGTCTCAACTTAGTCTTTCGTGAAGTCTTAACTGGGGTTCGTGTCATTCGAGCTTTTAGAAAAGATGATTTTGAAAAGAAACGTTTTGATGATGCCAATACCGATTACACTCAAACCGCGATTAAAGTTAATACGATTGTAGCCTTTATGATTCCATTTATGACTTTAGTAATGAGTGGGACGAATATTGCCATTACATGGTTCGGGGGACATTTGATTGCTGAGAAGAGCTTAGAAGTCGGTAACTTGATTGCCTTTATGACTTACGCGATGCAAATCTTAATTAGCTTCATGATGTTGTCGATGATTTTCGTCTTGGTGCCACGTGCGCAGGCCTCAGCTGAACGGATCAATGAAGTGCTTGAATTACCAGATGATATGCCAGATGTTATGCAACCTAGTGAAATTGTCTTAGCTGGTAAAAAGAGTGAACTAGCTTTTGAACATGTGAATTATCGCTATACAGGAGCTGAAAAGTTGGCCTTAGAAGATGTTGACTTTAAAGTAACTGCGAACCAGACATTAGCGATTATCGGTGGGACGGGTTCTGGTAAGTCGACCTTGATCAATTTGATTCCACGTCTATATGATATTGAAAGTGGAACGATTAAGATCAATGGTCAGGATATCAGTCAAGTGGCTCAACACGATTTGCGTTCAGTGATTGGCTTTGTCCCGCAAAAAGCCGTACTATTTTCTGGTACGATTCGCGAAAATATGCAGTATGGTGCCCAAAATGCCAGTGATGAAGAAATCTGGAAGGCGCTAGAAATTGCTCAAGCGAAGGATTTTGTTGAAAAATTTGAAGATGGGCTTGATCATCATGTCGAACAAGGTGGCAGCAACTTCTCTGGTGGACAAAAACAACGTCTATCCATTGCCCGTGCTTTAGTGAAACAAGCCGATATCTATGTTTTTGATGATTCCTTCTCAGCATTAGACTTTAAGACTGATGCCAAATTACGTAAGGCATTGAAAGAACAAATGCATGATAAGATTAAAGTTATTGTCGCTCAACGTGTAAGTACGGTCATGGATGCGGATATGATTTTAGTCTTAGATGAAGGAAAAGTAGTTGGTAAAGGGACTCATGATGAGTTACTCGCAAATAATACCACTTACCAAGAAATCGTTCATTCCCAATTAAGAGAGGAGGATTTGGCATGAGTGAAGAAAAACAAAAACAACAAGCATCACGCCGTCCAGGTCACGGTCCGGGTCATGGTATTGGGGCAAAAGGTGAAAAACCTAAAAATTTCTGGAAGACAACCAAACGACTATTTGGCTACATGTCTAAGCGTTTAGTAGCGATTGGTGCGGTCTTTGTCTTAGCGATTCTTTCGGTCATTTTCCAAATCCAAACGCCAAAAATCTTAGGGAAAGCAACAACTGAAATTTTTAAGGGTGTGATGAAAGGTTATGCCCAAATGCAAATGGGACTAAAAATTGATAAGTTCCCAATTAATTTTGATAAGATTGAAAAGATTATTTTGATTGCGATTGGCATGTATGTTATCTCTGCCGTCTTTAGTTTCTTACAACAATTTATTATGACTCGGGTTTCACAACGCACAGTTTATGAAATGCGTCGCGACCTAGATCATAAAATGTCGCGCTTGCCCATTTCATATTATGACACGCATACCAATGGCGATATCATGTCGCGGGTCATCAATGATATGGATAATATCGCGGCGACTTTACAACAAAACTTAACCCAATTTGTAACGAGTATCGTAACTTTAGTTGGGGTCTTATACATGATGTTAACCATTAGTTGGCAATTAACGCTAGTTGCCTTAGCTACTGTGCCACTTAGTTTGATTGTGGTGATGATTGTTGCGCCTAAATCTCAAAAATATTTTGCAGCCCAACAAAAGAGTTTGGGTTTATTGAATAACCAAGTTGAAGAAACATATGGCGGTCATACAGTCGTTAAAGTGTTTAACCATGAAGCTAGTGATAAAGAAGTTTTTGAAAAAGAAAATGAAGAACTTTATAAAGCTGGTTGGAAGGCACAATTTATTTCAGCGATTATTATGCCATTGATGAATTTCGTGAAAAACCTAGGCTATGTCTTTGTAGCTGTACTTGGTGGCGTGCGTGTGGCTCATGGTGAGTTACCATTAGGGGATGTCCAAGCCTTCTTACAATATACGAACCAATTTTCACAACCAATTACCCAATTAGCAAGTTTAATTAATACCATTCAATCAACCATTGCCTCAGCAGAACGGGTCTTTGAAGTATTGGACGAAGCAGAAATGCAAGATGTGCCAAGCGGGGTAGTTAAAGAAGAAAATTCACCATATAAAGTCCGTTTTGAACATGTGCAATTTGGCTATACTGAAGATAAAGTGTTAATGCAAGACTTTAATTTAGATGTTAAACCTGGCGAAATGGTGGCAATTGTCGGACCAACTGGCGCAGGAAAAACGACCTTGATTAACTTACTTGAACGTTTCTATGATGTCAAAGGTGGTAGTATCCGTTACGAAGGGCAAGATACCCGAGATATGACGCGTGAAGAATTACGCAGTCACTTCTCAATGGTACTACAAGATACTTGGCTATTTACAGGTAGTATTTATGAGAATATTCGTTACGGCAACGAATCAGCGACAAAAGAGCAAGTGATCGCCGCAGCCAAGGCAGCTCATGTAGATGAATTTGTTCGTAAGCTGCCAGAGGGATATGATACGATTTTAAACGAAGAAGCAAGTAATATTTCCCAAGGTCAACGTCAATTAATTACGATTGCCCGTGCTTTCTTAGCCAATCCAGATGTTTTGATTTTGGATGAAGCGACTTCTAGTGTAGATACGCGTACTGAAATCTTAATCCAACAAGCGATGAATCGTCTGCTTGAAAATCGTACAAGTTTTGTCGTGGCACACCGTCTATCTACTATTCGCGATGCCCATAATATTATTGTGATGAATCAAGGATCGATTGTTGAAACGGGCAACCATGATATGTTAATGGCGAAAAATGGTTTCTATGCTGATTTATATAATAGTCAGTTCCAAGAAGAGTTGGCTTAATAGACGTAATTAGGTATCCAATGCGAATCATTTCGTGTTGGATATCTTTTTTTGCTTGAAAGTTCATGTTTTCTTCATAAGATTTTTGTTATAATGAAGATAGTCTATTTTGGAGGATTTAAGATGACTTTAACAGTGAAAAATTTATCAGGGGGCTATTTTCAGCATCCTGTTTTAAAAGATTTAAATTTTGAAATTGAAAATGGGGAATTAGTTGCTTTAATCGGATTAAATGGTGCCGGGAAAAGTACGACTATCAAAGAAATTATCGGATTATTAAAACCTACAAGTGGAACGATTGAAATTGATGGCCTATCTTTGAACAAGTCCGCAAGTCAATATCGTCAAAAAATCGGTTTTATTCCAGAAAGTCCCGTGTTATATGAGGAATTAACTTTAAGAGAGCATATTGAAGTGACTGCCATGGCTTATGACATTCCGATGGATGTGGCGATGCAAAGAGCAGATAAGTTATTGAAGACTTTTCGATTGGAGAAGCGATTGGATTGGTTTCCGGCGAACTTTTCTAAAGGGATGAAGCAAAAAGTTATGATTGTATGCGCCTTTTTAATTGAGCCGAGTCTTTACATTATTGATGAGCCGTTTTTAGGATTAGATCCTTTGGCGATTCATGCCTTGTTAGAGCTATTAAAAGAAGAAAAAGCAAAAGGAAAAAGTATTTTGATGTCTACCCATGTCTTATCCACCGCTGAAAAATACTGTGATCGTTTTATTTTCTTACATGAGGGACAAATCAAATCTCAAGGAACACTCGACCAAATCAAAGAACAATTTGCAATGCCAGATGCTTCATTGGATGAATTGTACCTAGCATTAACATTGGAGGAAGCGCGATGAATCAGTTGTTTTCAAGCCGTTTAGCAAACCATCATCGCCAGTTACAAAAATATTTGCGCTATATTTTGAATGATAGTTTTGTCGTGATTTTGACTTTTTTATTTGGCGGTGCGACTTTATACTATTCACAAATCTTAAAACAATTGCCTACCCCTTTTTATCCAGGTCGATTTATCTCACTTGGAGTTTGTATCATTTTATTATTAATTGGGAATTTTGCCACTTTGCTTAAACCTGCGGATCGTCTTTTTCTTTTACCAAAAGAACTAGAAATGAATCAATTTTTAGATAAAGCAAGGAACTATTCGATGATTTTACCTACAGTTGTCTTAGCTTTTGGTTTGGGATTTTTGATGCCGCTTATTAGAGTTTCAACTGGTTGGCAGCTATCTGTCTATCCTTTGATTTTAATTGGAATGATTGGTTTGAAATTTGCGGATATGCAAGCAAAACGTCAAGCAATTTATCAGATAACAGATAAAAAACGAAAAATAGCCCGTCTAGTTTGGTGGATAGGTTCCTTACTATCTTTAATCGGTTTATTTTTTATCCATCTGATTGTCTTTTATGTATGGATGATATTAGTGAACTTGCATTTTATCGGTCAGAAGCGACACTTGAAAAATCATTTATTGGATTGGCATTATGCAATTGAAAATGAGCAAAAGAGACTTCACCGTATCTATCAATTTATTAATTTGTTTACTGATGTACCTTTTATCAAAACAAAAATGCGGAAAATGCGCGGTGCAAAATGGATTTTTAACCTAGTTTCAAAAACACATGATAAGACCTATAGCTATTTGTTTATCCGCCGTTTGATGAGAGGTGATGAATATTTTGGTCAAATTGTTAGACTCTTGCTTTTGGGGGCTATTTGTTTATTGGCCGTAGATGACTGGCGGTTTAGCTTGGTGATTAGTGGACTATTTTTATACTTGATTACTTTTCAATTAATTCCTTTAGTATACCAGTATCAGACTCAAGTTTTAACACGTCTTTACCCTGTTAATAGGGAGATACAGATTAAAAACTTCTATCAAGTATTTCAAACGGTAGTAGCAATTTGTGTCATTTTATTTACATTGATAAGCTTATTTCAAATAAAATTGGCCAATTATGGTTATGTGGTTGGTGGCAATATATTAATTGGATTATTATTACGCTATACTTATGTCCCTAATCGTTTGAAGAAGCTACAATTTCGCTAGAGGAAGTGATTATCATGCCTAGATGTGATTGGGCTATAAGTAGTCCTGAGATGCAAGAATATCATGATTATCGATGGGGACGTCCATTGCATGAGGATGAACGGCTATATGAATATCTGCTACTAGAAATGATGCAAGCAGGTCTATCGTGGGAAATCATATTAAAGAAACGTCAGGGATTTGCCATGGCCTTTGATCAGTTTGATTATAGAAAAATTGCACATTATTCCCCAGAAAAAATAGCCGAGTTATGTCAGAATTCAGCTATTGTTCGTAATCGGATGAAGATTGAAGCTGCAGTTAACAATGCCCAAAGATTTGTTGCCATCCAGGAACAATTTGGCAGTTTTGATCAATATATTTGGTCGTTCACGAATGGTCAAACGATTCATCATCATTGGACTTCTGTTTCACAAATACCAAGCCAAAACGAATTGTCGCAAAGGATCAGTAAAGATTTAAAGAAGCGAGGTTTTAAGTTTGTTGGACCAGTGATTGTCTATTCGTATTTACAGGCAATCGGGATAATTAATGACCATCTCATTCATTGTCCGTGTTATCAGGAAATCGTACAGGATAGTCAATGTTAGTAAGGTGTTCCGTCATTTTGGTGATAGGTTCTCTTGGTTAGCTTATAGTTGGATACTTTTGTGTCGGAATTGGTTTGTAGCTACTTGACGATTTGAATAGGAGAAGATACAATTATAGGTACTGTTAAAATGAAGGGAGTAAAATTTGATGGAGATTCGTGTTGATAATGAATGGCGTATGCAACCATTAAAAGGCGATACGGGTAAAGCATTTGTCGGCATGCGTGCAAAAGAAAAAGTCTTTATCAAACGAAATACCACTCCGATGCTTGCGGCGTTATCAAAAGAGGGAATTGCCCCTAAGTTAGTATGGACGAAACGCACGGGTTCAGGAGATGTTTTAACAGCACAAGAATGGTTAGATGGACGAATTTTACAAGCAGATGAAATTGGTAAACGCAATGATGTGATTGATGTGTTATATCATTTACACCATTCACCTTCTTTAAAGTCCATGCTCCAAAAAACGGGAGGGCAACTTTTCCCACCTGAATTGATGTTGCAAAATTATTGTGAGAAGTTACCAAAAGAGATTGCCCAAAATTCATTTTTACAGATGGTGATTCGTTATTTACAAGAGCATATCCCGCTTTTTGATGTGCGTGATGCCTGTGTAGTCCACGGAGATGTGAATTATAAAAACTGGATTGTCTGCCAAAATTATCTTTATCTGGTAGACTGGGATTCGATTATGTTTGCCGATCCAGCAGTAGATATCGCGACCATCCTAGGATCTTATGTACCAGTTGCTAGTTGGAGTGCTTGGTTATTAAGCTATGGGATTGAGCCTGAAAGTGACTATATGGAAAAAATCTATTGGTATGCTTTATTGAGTATTTTACAAGAAATTAAAAAGAATGTATTAAAAAGTGATTATCGCCAGACCAACCGCGAAATTATCCAACTAAAAAGACTATATCGCTCTTAATAGACGGAATTCTCAAAAATATAGATTTCCGTCTATTTCTTTAGGAAGATAAAGTTGGCTGCGAAAAAGAAAGGAAAAAAGATGCGAGTTAGAAAACGTAAAGGGGCAGAAGAATTGATTTCATCTCATCCAGAATATGTGGTGGATCAAGCCCATACTTTTAAAGGAAAGTGGCATGAGCGCTTTGGTAATGACCATCCGATTCATATTGAAATTGGGATGGGAAAAGGTCAATTTATTACGGAAATGGCTAAGGCACATCCAGAAATTAACTATATTGGTGTGGAGATTCAAGTCAGTGTGGTCTCTTTTGCCTTAGATAAAGTTTTGGCTGAAGAATTGCCAAACGTACAATTATTGCATGTTGATGGATCAAGCTTGACAGAATATTTTGCAGATGGTGAAGTGGATCGAATTTATTTGAACTTTTCTGATCCATGGCCGAAAAAACGTCACGAAAAACGTCGCTTAACGTATAAGAGTTTCTTAGCTGTTGATGAGCAAATCTTAAAACCAGCTGGAGAAATCCATTTTAAAACCGATAATCAAGGCTTATTTGAATATTCATTAGCTAGTTTTTCACAGTATGGCATGACGATTTTACAAGTCTGGCTAGATTTGCATCATAGTGATTATGAAGGCAATATCATGACGGAATACGAAGAAAAATTCTCTAGTCGTGGACAAAGAATTTATCGTGTAGAAGCTAGATTTAATGGTAAACAATAAATATTTCATTGAAAAAGGCAGTTAGCAGAATGGTCTAACTGTCTTTTTTGTACGATTTTTTTAGGAAAGCATTCTTTTTGACAGAGTGACAATATAATTATATTATAAAGTAGTCACTTGAAAATCAGAAAGAAGGGGAATGAATGAGTAAATTAGAAGTTAAGCATTTAACGAAAATTTTTGGGCGCAAAACCCATCAAGCATTAAATATGATTGCAGAAAATAAAAGTAAAAAGGAAATATTAGCTAAGACCGGTGCGACTGTCGGGGTCTATGATGCAAACTTTCAAGTAAATGAAGGCGAAATTTTTGTTGTCATGGGATTATCTGGTAGTGGGAAATCTACATTGATTCGTTTATTGAATCGTTTAATTGAACCAACAGAAGGTCAGATTTTTATTGATGGTCAAGATATTGCAAAGCTGGATAAGGAAGGTTTACGAGAAGTTCGCCGCCATAAAATAAATATGGTTTTCCAAAGTTTTGGATTATTTCCACACCGTACCATTTTAGAAAATGTCGAATATGGCTTGGAAATTAAAGGGATTAATAAAGAAGAACGTGAAAATAGAGCGAAAAAAGCACTGGATAATGCTGACCTTTTAGATTTTGCTGATCAATACCCCGAACAATTATCTGGTGGGATGCAACAGCGTGTAGGGTTGGCCCGCTCTTTAGCCAATGATCCTGAAATCTTATTGATGGACGAAGCTTTCTCTGCATTAGACCCACTAATCCGTCGTGAAATGCAAGATGAATTATTGGATTTACAAGCACGAGAAAAACGCACGATTGTCTTTATTACACATGATTTAAATGAGGCTTTACGAATTGGCGACCGAATTGCTTTGATGAAAGATGGGCAAATGATGCAAATTGGTACTGGTGAAGAAATCCTAACAAATCCAGCAAATCAATTTGTTCGCGAGTTTGTGGAAGATGTGGACCGTACAAAAGTCTTAACTGCCCAAAACATTATGGTACCTGCGATTACAACTAATATTGAACTAGATGGACCAAATGTTGCTTTGAATCGTATGCGTAAAGAAGAAATTAGTATGTTAGTAGCGGTTGATCGCAAACGTCAATTAAAAGGAATTATTACTGCCGACGCCGCATTAAGAGCAAGAAATGAGAAATTAAGTTTAAGTGATGTACTTGATGAACAGATGCCAACGATTGATAAAGATATGTTGGTTACCGATATTTTTAATGTGTTATATGACGCCAAAACACCATTAGCCGTTATTGAAAATGGTAAAGTTTTAGGTGTAGTCATTCGTGGTTCGGTCATTCAAGCATTAGCAGAAACACAGCAAGGAGAGGAAGTTGTCAATGGATAATTTAACAAATGCATGGCCCGTTGCTAAAGTAATCGAGCAACTGACAGATTGGTTGACGGTTCATTTTTCTGGGCTGTTTCATTTATTACAAACAGTTGGACAAAAAGTGATGGATACAATTACTGGAATATTAGGCTTAGTACCTGTCCCAGTTTGGATTGTGTTGCTCACAGTTATTGCATTTATCATTACGAACAAGAAAAAAGGGTTGCCGATTTTTACTTTTCTAGGGTTAGTCTTTATAGCAAACCAAGGTTTATGGGAAGCTTTATTACAAACGACGACTTTAGTATTAGTGGCTAGTGTGATTTCGATTGTTATCGGGGTGCCACTAGGTATTTGCATGGCAAAAAGTGAGACGGTCAGAAAAGTATTAACCCCTATTTTAGACTTTATGCAAAGTATGCCAAGTTTTGTGTATTTAATTCCAGCCGTGGCGTTCTTTGGTATCGGGATGGTGCCAGGGGTCTTCGCTTCAGTAATTTTCGCTTTACCACCTACTGTTCGCTTTACCCATTTAGGGATTAAACAAATTCCAAAAGAACTAGTGGAAGCTTCAGATTCATTTGGGGGTACCGCTTGGCAAAAATTAATGAAGTTAGAATTACCTTTAGCGAAAAAGACGATTTTAGCTGGGGTCAATCAAACGACGATGTTAGCTTTATCAATGGTTGTTACGGCGTCAATGATCGGAGCTCCAGGTCTTGGTCGTAATGTCTTGGCAGCCTTACAAAAAGCGGATATCGGTAGTGGGTTTGTCAGCGGATTGGCATTGGTTATTTTAGCGATTATGATTGACCGCTTTATCCAATATACGAACCGCGAAAAACAACATGCTCACCAAAAAATGCCTAGAAAACAAAAAATCGCTTTAACATCAGTCGTTTTAGCCGTTTTAGCAATCGGGGCTATTATCCAAAATGTGGTGTTAGGTACACAAACAAAAGAAACCATTCGTTTGGCTTATGTGCAATGGGATACTGAGGTGGCTTCAACCAATGTGATTGCACAAGTGCTAGAAGATGAAGGGTATCAAGTAGAAATGACTCCTTTAGATAATGCTGTCATGTGGGAAGCAGTGGCCAATCAACGGGCCGATGCGATGGTGACAGCTTGGTTACCAAACACCCATGCGAGCCAATATAAAAAATACAAAGATCAATTGGTGGATTTAGGGGCCAATTTAAAAGGGGCAAAAGTAGGTCTAGTTGTTCCTAGTTATATGAAAGTCGATGCTATTAGCGATTTATCAGATGAAGCTGGTAAAAAGATTACCGGAATTGAACCAGGTGCAGGTGTAGTGGATGGTGCTAAGAAAACGCTCAAAGCTTATGATAATTTAAGTGACTGGCAAGTTGAGACTTCTTCATCAGGTGCGATGAGCGTAGCCTTAGACAAAGCTATTAAAAATAAGGAAGATATCGTTATCACTGGTTGGTCTCCACATTGGATGTTTGCTAAATATGATTTGAAATACTTAAAAGATGATAAGCAGAGTATGGGTTCAGCTGAACAAATTCATACAATGACAAGTAAAGACTTTGCCAAAGAACATAAAAAGGCTAATCAGATTTTAGATAATTTTCATTGGAGTACCAAAGATATGGAAAGTGTCATGTTGGCTATCCAAAATGGGAAAGAGCCCAAACAAGCTGCCAAAGATTGGATTAAAGCCAATCCGGAAAAAGTCAAAGCTTGGATGAAATAATCAAAAGGCATTGGAGTGTTGTCTCCAATGCTTTTTTTAACACAACAATGAACGCACATGCCTAAAAGACATGTGCGTTCATTGGAATATGGGAAAAGATAATTTACATTAACTTGAAACGGCAAACATATATGTAAAGATGAAAGCTGAAATACATTTACAATCTTTACATACTTCATTATCTTATAAAATGCTCAAAATGAAAAGGGGTAAATGCAAAAAAAATCAAAAAAATTTTAAAAAATCCTGCGAATAAGATGAAGTTTGCTATTTTTTTATTTTTGGAATAGTTCAAAACAGCCTATTTTGACATTTAATCCAATATTTTAAATAAAAAAGGAGTATGATTTAAAGTAAGTGGATAACGAAAAAGAATAATAGCTTAATCATATTAGCTGTGATCAAAATACGAAATAAAACAATAAAATCTACGCAAGCGCTTATCCTAGATAAAGTTTAGTGAATAAAATAAAAAATGATATTATTTATAACTTGTATAAAAAAACAAAAGGTTATATGTGTGGTTTTATAGAGAGAGTATCTTGTATCATTGTTTTGATTTAGAATTATTATAAAAAGAAGTTTGTGTTTAGTCGTTATTCGTTTGATAAGATTGAAATAATAGTATTTAGACAAAAATGAAAACATAAAATTTAAAATAATCTACGTATGTAAATATTTATTTATACGAATGTTTACATATTTGTGTTTGATTATTAAAATATAATTCATTAAAAAAATTGTCGAAAATTGATAATTTTTCTTGTATTTTCCTAGTAAGTGGTTGTATAATGAGCGTGGGGAATGAAAGAATATTGGAGGAGAATGGTATGGAGTCTATTCGAGAAGCACAATATTTTACGTTAGATAGTGAAAATTCAGTTGTACAAACCGAGAATCAACCATTCGAGTTTGCGAAATTATTAACATTGAATGCTGCATCTAAATCATGGACTGCTTCAAAGCGTGTTCATGCAAGAGAGCGCGGAAGACTAGAGAGTGATCTTGCCACATTAGATGAAAAATATCGCGCTTATATGATGATGCAACAATCAAATCATAGAAGATAATCAAAAAGAGTCAACCATTTGTCGTGGTATGACTCTTTTTTTTTATAAGCGGATGGATCGTTTGGAATAATTAGGTATACGATTTTGGGCGGCAGAAAGAAAGGGTTCTTGTAAGCGACCACGTCTAGCCGCATGAATTCTTTTTGATACAGTAAATGGTTCATCAGCTAAAAGTAGTTTTTGAATATGGGTTAATTCTCTATAGGCTTCTTTATCATAATAAGATGTATTTCGAGTCATATTTTTTCTCTTTTCATTATTATTTCGTTTAAAATTATACACGGTAAAAATTATTTTGCAATAGTTATATGGAAATATATGAATTATTAAATTTTTCATAATGTACTATAATTAGTGTATTTAACCTGCATATTTAAATTATTTTATTTATACTAATTATAAATATATAGTTATTTAAAATGATTTTTATGAAATAGATTCTGCGAGATTGAAAAGCAGATGTTGCTAAAGCTTTTTAAGCAAGATACATGAAAAAATGCAGTATCAGTTGTAAAATTAAAAGTGTAATACATATTTAAAGAGGTGTACATATTATGAGTAAAATTCCAACTTATAAGTTAGCAAATGGCCAAGAAATTCCGGTACTAGGTTTTGGTACTTGGCAAACTCCTGATGGGGATGTGGCCGAACAATCTGTATTGAAAGCTTTAGAAAGTGGTTATCGTCATATTGATACGGCGATGATTTACGGCAATGAAGTTTCTGTCGGTCGTGCCATTCAAAAAAGTGGGGTTGCTCGTGAAGATTTATTCGTAACGACAAAATTATGGAACACTGATCATGGTTATGAATTAGCAAAAAAAGCGATTGATCAGTCTTTACAAAATTTAGGCTTAGATTATTTTGATCTCTACTTGATTCATTGGCCAAATCCAGTTCATTTTCGTGAAAACTGGCAAGAAGCTAATAGTGAAGCTTGGCGTGCGATGGAAGAAGCAGTTGAAGCAGGTAAGATTAAATCTATCGGAGTTTCTAACTTTAGAGCGCATCATTTAGACGCATTGCTTGCAACAGCTAAGATTCAACCGGTTGTGAATCAAATTTACCTTAACCCATCTGACCAACAAAGAGAAGTGGTAGCCTATAACAATGCGCACAACATCTTAAGTGAAGCTTATAGTCCACTAGGCACAGGGAATCTGATTGGTTTACCGGAGCTAGAAAAGATTGCGGCGAAATATCAAAAGAGTGTGCCACAATTGTTACTACGTTGGAGCTTACAAAAAGGGTTCTTACCATTACCAAAATCTGTTACACCATCACGGATTGAGCAAAACTTACAAGTCTTTGATTTCATGATTGATGCCCAAGATATGGCAGCGATGGATGCGTTACAAGGGGTTAAAAGTTTAGCTACTGATCCAGATACAACGAATTTCTAATATGAAAAATAGTAGAGAATACAAGGTGAGGTTGCTTTGTGTTCTCTATTTTTTATAACATTAAGTTTTAAATAAGTTTATATAGTTTTTTGTGAATTTTTTCTGTATACTTTCATTATATTTAGAAAATGAGGTTAATGGATGGAGCAAAAACATTTAAAAAAGGAAATTAATTTAGTAGGTGCCTTGTCAACAGTGATGGGTACAGTAATTGGTGCAGGGGTCTTTTTCAAAGTGGCCAGTGTCGTCAATCATACGCAAAATGCCTCGGCTACTTTATTTGCCTGGGCTTTGGCAGGTGTATTAACGATTTGTGGGGGCTTGACGGTTGCTGAATTAGCCACAGCGATTCCTAAAACTGGTGGAGCGGTGCGCTATATTGAAGAAGCCTATGGTAAGTTGCCTTCGTTTTTACTTGGTTGGGCGCAAATGATTGTTTATTTTCCAGCAAATATTGCCGCATTAAGCATTATTTTTGCTACCCAGTGTATCAATCTATTTCATTTGTCATCTTCTATATTACTACTCTTAGCGATTTTAGTAGGTTCGAGTGTTACGGGGATTAACTTGTTAGGCACAAAGGTAGCGGCCAATGTGCAATCAGTAACACTTATTGTAAAATTGCTACCGATTAGTTTAATTATTCTAGCAGGACTATTTACACAAGGTCAGGTGCAAATAGCTTTAGTGGATGCAAGCTTTTTTGATCATACCAATGCTGCCCATAATTTTGCTGCTGCGTTACTGGCTACGTTATTTGCCTATGATGGTTGGTTAAATGTAGGAAATGTCGCAGGTGAAATGAAGCATCCACAAAAAGATTTGCCTAAAGCGATTATCTTGGGACTTAGTTTTGTGACTTTAGTTTATGTGCTGATCAACTGGGCTTTTTTAAAGAATTTACCGGTTGCGCAGATTGCTGGTAACTTAAATGCAGCGAATTTGGCGGCTATCCAAATGTTTGGTGGTTTTGGAGGAAAATTAGTGACGATTGGAATTTTGATTTCGGTATATGGGGCACTAAACGGCTATACCATGACCGGAATTCGCGTGCCTTATGCTTTAGCGAAAGAAGATGAATTGCCTTTGAGTCGCTATTTCAAACGTCTTTCTAAACATACCGCGATTCCCTATGTCGCCGCTTTGTTTCAACTAGCCATTGCTATTGTGATGATGTGTTTAGGAAATTTTGATTTATTGACGGATATGCTAGTTTTTGTGATGTGGTTTTTCAGCATTTTGATTTTTGCGGCAGTTTTCGTATTACGCAAGACACAACCGGACTTACCGAGACCATATAAAGTTCCGTTATATCCAGTTTTACCACTCATTGCGATATTAGGTGGTGGGTTTATTTTAGTAATGACAATCGTTTATTCAACCCAGCTTGCTTTAACCGGGATTGGACTGACTTTACTAGGCATTCCCGTATTTTACTTAGGACGAAAAATGAAATAAAAAATCAATCAGCGTGAGGTTTTGTTGCTTCACGCTGATTTTTTCTTACATTGTTTAACGTATGCTTTGGACAATACTTTTGGCATATTCGGCTAAAATTTCTGGAGCTTTTTGTTGGTGTTGGCCAATTTGTTTGACGATGGCCGATCCGATGATGACCCCGTCTGCGAGTTGACTCATTTGTTTGGCTTGTTCGCTTGTGGCAATTCCAAAGCCAATCGCCACAGGAATAGTTGGATTCGCTTTTCGTACTGCAGCAATCATGCTACCAAGATCCGTATTGATTTGGCTACGAACGCCGGTCACGCCTAAAGAAGAAACGCAATATAAGAAACCATTTGCTTCTTTGGCGATTTTTGCAATACGCTCGTGGGAAGTAGGGGCAATCAAGGAAACAAAGGCTAAACCATATTGCTGGCAAACTTGATTGAATTCTTCTTTTTCTTCAAAAGGCACATCTGGCAAAATCAGACCATCAATGCCGACTTCTTGGGCTTTTTGGATGAAACGTTGGGTACCATAAGAAAAGACCACATTGGCATAAGTCATAATCACCATTGGCACAGATAAATCTTGACGTAATTCTGCCACCATTTGGAAGATATCATCTGTGGTTACTTGGTTTTTTAAAGCGCGTAAATTCGCTTCTTGAATGACTGGTCCTTCTGCAGTTGGATCTGAAAAAGGGATACCCAGCTCGATAATATCTGCGCCATTTGCTGCTAAAGTGCGGATAATGGCTTTACTAGTGGCTAAATCTGGGTCGCCACAAGTTATAAAAGGGATGAAAGCTTTGTGGTTAAAAGCATTTTGGATTCGTTGTTGTCCGGTTTGTTTAGTCATGGATGTCTTCACCTCTATATCTTGCAATTGCTGCACAGTCTTTATCGCCACGTCCAGATAAATTCACCACAATAATTTTATCTTTGTCTAGGGTAGGAGCGATTTTGATTGCGTGGGCTAGTGCATGAGCGGATTCAATGGCCGGGATGATTCCTTCTGTTTTACTTAATAATTCGAAGGCGTTGACAGCTTCTTCATCAGTAATGGCGACGTATTCTGCTCGTTTTTGGTCATGTAAATTGGCATGCTCTGGGCCAATTCCGGGATAATCTAACCCGGCTGAAATAGAGTAGACAGGGGCGATTTGTCCATATTCATCTTGACAAAAGTAAGATTTCATCCCGTGGAAAATGCCGAGTTTCCCAGTTGCAATCGTAGCTGCCGTATCAAGGGTATCAATGCCGCGGCCTGCTGCCTCACAACCGATTAAGCGGACTTCAGGATGATCGATAAAGTGGTAGAAAGCCCCGATTGCATTACTGCCACCACCTACACAAGCCATCACAATATCAGGGAGCCGGCCTTCTTTTTCTAGCATTTGCTCTTTGATTTCTTGAGAGATAACTGCTTGAAAATCACGGACAATTACTGGGAATGGATGAGGCCCCATCACGGATCCAAGACAATAATGCGTATCTTCAATGCGGCTCGTCCATTCACGCATCGCTTCAGATACGGCATCTTTTAAAGTCGCTGTACCACTCGTAACTGGCACGACTTCAGCTCCTAATAAACGCATTTTGTAGACATTTAAGGCTTGGCGAATGGTATCTTCTTTCCCCATATACACCACACATTCCATATCTAAAAGTGCAGCGGCGGTGGCGGCGGCAACTCCGTGTTGACCAGCACCTGTTTCGGCGATGAGACGTGTTTTACCCATTTTCTTTGCTAATAAGGCTTGTCCTAATACATTGTTAATTTTATGGGCCCCGGTATGATTTAAGTCCTCACGTTTGAGATAGATTTTTGCGCCACCTAGTTTTTTCGTCAGTTTTTCGGCGTAGTAGAGTCTACTTGGACGATTGGCATAGTCATGGAATAATTCTTTTAATTCTTTTTGGAAAGTTGGATCATTTTTAAAGTGATTATAGGCTTCTTCAAGTTCTATGACGGCATTCATTAAGGTTTCGGGAATATATTGACCGCCATGGATACCGAAGCGTCCATTTTGATTTGTCATTGTTTTCATCCTCTCATGATATTCATAATAGTGGCCATTTTTTGATTATCTTTACGGCCGTTTGTTTCGATGGCTGAGCTTAAATCAATGGCATGGGGATTAAGAGATAGTGCTTCTTTGAGATTTTCACGATTGATCCCACCTGCAAGAAAGTAATCGCGTTTAACTTCTTGGATATAGCTCCAGTCAAAAGTTTTGCCACTGCCAGCTACCTTGTAATCAAAAAGTAAATAATCGGCTGGGGATTGTATAGCCTTCTTTACATCGTCTGGCGTTTGAATCCCAAAGGCTTTGATTACTGGTATTTTAAGCGATTGTTGGTAGTGACGAATGGTTGCTTCATTTTCAGCTCCATGTAATTGTATGACCTGAATGATTTGATGATTGACTAGTTTTGCGATGAAACTTTCGGGTGCATCTACAAAGACACCGACTTTAGTGATTTCAGGTCGAAGTGTTTGACTGATTTTTTGTGCCTCTTCAAAAGTGACGACGCGTTTACTTTTGGGGGCAAAAACCATTCCAATGTAATCTGGAGCTAATTGATTGATGTAATCTAAGTCGCTATCTGGTTTGATACCACAAAATTTGATTTTACTCATTTTTTTCACCTCTAAGCTCGGCCATCTTTGCTTGTCTGTCACTGGCTTTCATCAATGTCTCTCCAATCAGTACGGCATCGATTGGCGCTTTTTCAAGTAAAGCAATGTCTGACCGATTTTGTATCCCACTTTCAGCCACCATTAGAATCTCTTTAGGGATAGCTTGGCGTAAGTTTAAGGTATTTTCAACGTTGACTTGGAAATTTCTAAGATTACGGTTATTCACACCGATAATTTTTGCGCCGACTTCAATGGCTTGCTTGATTTCTACTTCGTCATGGGCTTCGACTAAACACGATAAGCCTAGTGAAGTGGCTAAATTAAGGTATTGCTTTAAAGTCTGCGTATCTAATAAGGAGACAATCAATAATATAGCTTGAGCACCTAATAGTTTTGCTTGATAAATCATATATTCATCGACAACAAAATCTTTTCTCAAACAGGGAATCTTAACTGCTTGGGCGATTTCTTGCAAATATTGATCACTGCCTAGGAAAAATTCGGGTTCAGTTAGGACAGATATCGCACGAGCACCCACCTTTTCGTATTCTTTGGCAATCTGTAAATAATTAAAATCTTCATCTATTAATCCTTTCGAGGGGGAGGCTTTTTTACATTCACAAATATAACTCAATCCCTCTTTGCGTAAAGCTTGTTCAAAAGGAAAATCTTGATTGATTAGTAATTTGGCACAAGCTTGTTTCAATTCTTCTAGAGGGTGGAGCGCTTTTTGCTTTTCAATTCGTTCTTTAGTTTTAGTAGCGATTGTTTGTAAGATATCAGTCATGACGAGCCTCCTGTATTTGAGCAAAATCAATGACTTTTAATAAAGTGGCCAAAGCTTCTCCAGAGTCAATTAATTCGCCCGCCTTAACGATACCTTCTGCAAAAGTTGCTGCTTTACCACCAAGATAAAGGGCGGCTCCAGCATTTAGTAAGACAGCTTGGAGTTTTGGCCCTTTGATTTTTCCGGCTAAAATATCTTTGGTGATTTGCGCATTTTCTTCTGGCGTGCCCCCTCGTAAATCTTCTTTGGTGCAGTAGGTAAAACCAATCGATTGGGGGTCGAAGGTATAACGTGTGACTTGTCCCTCATTTAGTTCGCAGATGCTAGTAGGGGCGCTTAAAGATATTTCGTCTAATTTATCTTGCCCATAGACGACCATGGCTCTTCTCACACCGAGTTCATTTAAGGTATGTGCTAAGATTTCTAGTAAGGATTCGTCATAGACACCAAGTAGTTGATAGCTTGGTTTGGCTGGGTTGGTCAAGGGTCCTAAGATATTAAAGACAGTACGTATTCCCAGTTCTTTACGAATACCACCCACATATTTCATCGAAGGGTGGTAGCTTTGCGCAAAACAGAAGCAAAAATTCGTCTTTTCTAGCATTTCAATATTTTGTTCAGGGGTTTTGGCTAAAGGAAGTCCTAATGCTTCTAAACAGTCGTCCGTGCCACTTTTAGAAGAAGCTGCCCGATTGCCGTGTTTTGCTACTTTGATACCACTAGCTGCTACGACAAAGCTAGTGGTAGTCGAAATATTAAAGCTATTGGATCCATCTCCCCCTGTTCCGACAATGTCCATAACCTCAAATGGGTGATGAATCAAGGTTGCACAGTCTCGCATGGCTTTGGCACAACCAGAAATTTCTTCAATGGTTTCACTGCGACTGCTCTTAGTAGATAAGGCGGCTAAGAAGGCTGCATTTTGGGTTGGGGTAGTTTGACCGTTCATGATTTCACTCGTCACTTGATAAGCTTCATCAAAAGTTAAATCTTGTTTATCGACAATTTTTTTAATCGCTTCTTGAATCATTTTATTTCCTCCAATACTGTATTTGGTGTATAGTTTTGCGCAAATTGAATAAAATTCGCTAATAGTTTTCGACCGTTGGGTGTAAGAATCGATTCTGGATGAAATTGGACGCCAAAGATGGGATAAGTTTGATGCGCCACGGCCATTATTTCTTGCTCATTTGTACTTGCTGTGACTTTTAAGCATTCAGGAATCGTTTCTTTTTGCGCAATTAAAGAATGATATCGTGCCACTTGCATCGGTGCGGCAATTTCGTCAAATAGTGGGCTCTCCTGATTGATTTGAATATAGGAGGACTTGCCATGCATTAATTGTGGGGCATGGTTAATAGTAGCACCAAAAACTTGGCAGATAGCTTGATGGCCTAAGCAAACACCTAAAATCGGAATTTTGTGTCCGAGATGAGTAATCACTTCTTGGCAAACTCCAGCATCTTCGGGTCGACCAGGTCCAGGTGAGAGGATGATGGCTTGCGGGTTGAGTTGTTCGATTTGCGTCACGCTATAGGTATCGTTGCGTATGACTTTAATTTCTTTGGCAATTTCACCAACCATTTGATAGAGGTTATAGGCGAAACTATCATAGTTATCAATGAGTAAGATCATTTTGATTTCCTCCTGCAAGTTCTAAAGCTTTCACAGTTGCTTTGGCCTTATTGATACATTCTTGATATTCTTTATCGACATTTGAATCAGCCACAATTCCAGCACCACTTTGAATAAAGATTTTTTGATTTTTTTGATAAATAATGCGAATGGCAATACATAAATCAAGATTGCCGCTAAAATCGATATAACCAATTGCTCCCCCGTAAATACCGCGTTTGACATCTTCTAATTCATTGATAATTTCACAGGCCCGAAATTTCGGTGCACCAGATAATGTTCCAGCGGGTAAAATCGCATCTACGGTATCTAGCGCATCTTTATCATTTTGGATAATTCCGCGAATGGTTGAACCGATATGCATGACGTGTGAGAAACGTTCGATATTTAAATATTTTTCGACTTCAACCGTGCCAAACTGACAAACTTTGCCTAAATCATTGCGTCCTAAATCCACCAACATATTGTGCTCGGCTAGTTCTTTTTCATCTTGTAAGAGCTCGTTTTCTAAGGCCAAATCTTCTTGCAAAGTCTTGCCACGGGGCCTAGTACCGGCTAAGGGGTAGGTGTATAAGGTTTCATTTTCTAATTTGACTAAGGTTTCGGGGGAGGCACCAATCACTTCTAAGTCACTTGTTTGCACATAAAAGAGATAAGGCGAAGGATTTAGCAACCGTAATTGGCGATAAGTATCCAGTAAGCTTCCTTGAAAGGGCGCGCTTAAGCAATTGGAAAGCACGACTTGGAAGATATCCCCTTCATAAATATAGTTCTTCGCTTTTTGAATCATTTGGGTAAAATGCTCCTTGGTAAACCGAGGTTGTAATGGGGATAATAATTCACCCGTAAATTTACGTTTTGCATGTTGATTGTTCAAAAGTTCGGACAAATCTTGTAATTCTTGACAGATATTTTGATATTGTGTCGTCAAATCAGTTAGCGGCACGTTGGCGATTAGATAGATTTTTTGTTGACTATGATCAAAGCAAACCACTTTGGTAAAAAGCATCAAGTTGAAATCATTTAATGCTTCAGGGTTTTTAGCATCTAATTTTAATTTTGTTTCGGCATATTTGAAATAGTCGTAGCCAAAATAGCCGACTAAACCACCGATAAAGGGCGGTAGATTTGTTAGTTTAGGTACGCGGTATTTGGCTAAAAGTTGGCGTAAATATTCTTGCGGTGTAGCACTTTTAATTGCTTGACCATTTTCATAGATTTGACCGTCTAAGCCTGTGACCTCTAAAACTGGATCAAAGCCTAGAAAAGTATAGCGCCCCCATTGTTCTTTAGAGATGACGGACTCAAGTAAAAAGCAAGGTTTGTTTTGCTCTTTGAATAGTTTTAAGACTTCTAGCGGTGTTTTGATATCTGCAAGTAATTCTAGTGTCAGTGGATAATGCGTGTAGTCTGTAGTATTTACTTCATTTTGTAAAAAAGATAAATCTGGATAAATTGGATACATAAAAAAGGCCTCCTTAGATTGTCGCAGGAAATAAAAAAGTCCTCGACAGCATAATAAATGACTGTCAAGGACGAATCGACTAATCCGCGGTGCCACCTTGATTCATGGAAAACTCCATACCCTCAGCAAGATACCAACATATCTTCGACTACTTACGTAAGCCATCACGTGGTAGTATACTCAAAAGCAAGCTTTCTTTGACTACCCCCTCCGCGGTCCATTTGATAACTTGTTTTTCGCCTAACTCTCAGCAACGTAGACTCTCTGTAGAAGCATGATTATCTTTATCTCCGCATCAACGGTTTAAAATGAGAAACATTTAATTTGTAAAACAGTATATTCTAATTTTATTCTCATGTCAAGTGTGGAGAACGGATAAATTTTTACTATCAGTGAAACAGTATTTTTGATTTTTTCTAAAGATTTTTAGTGAAAAGAAAGGCAAAATAGCGTAGAATGGTTTGTGAGAATGATTATCAATTATGAGGTGATTCAGTGAAAGAACTTGATTTAAATTTGACTTTATATCAATTAGTCCAAGCTTATCCGGAAATTTTGGATATCATGTTTCAATTAGGATTTAAAGAAATTAAAGCACCTGGTATGCTACAAACAGCCGGGAGATATATGACGATTCCTAAAGGGGCAAAATTAAAGAAAATTCCTTTAGAACAAATTATTCATGCCTTTGAAAATGCTGGGTTTACAGTCGTGGGAGGTAAGTAAATGGATCAAACAAGAAAACAAAGACAAGAAAAAATTGTCGAAATATTAACTACTTTACATAATGGGGGTAGTTTTGAAGAAGCGAAGGCAATGTTCAATGAAGCCTTTGATGGGGTGGATGTGACTGAAATAACGGCTGCCGAAAAAGCCTTAATTCAATCAGGACTTGATCCAAGCGAAATTCAACGGTTATGTAATATTCATGCGGCGGTCTTTAAGGGTTCCATCAATGAGATTCATCGTTCAAATGAAGAGCATGGGCAAGTAGGGCATCCGGTACATACTTTAAAATTAGAAAATCAAGTCTTGCAATCTTTGCTAACAGATGAGATTGATGGGATTTTAGCGAAAATGGCTAAACAAGACTGGTCGCAACTTGAACGTCTACAAAGAGCAGTTGCAGATTTAAAAAATATTGATAAACACTATACACGTAAGGAAACGCTGATTTTTGCCTTTATGGAAAAATATGGTATTACTGCGCCACCTAAAGTCATGTGGGGTGTGGATGATCAAATTCGTGCGATGATTAAAGAGTTTGCTGAACTTCTGGCATCTCCTAAAGTAGCGTATAATCCACTTTCTGAAAAATGGACCGCTTTGAAAAACGAAATAGAAGAAATGATTTTTAAAGAAGAAGAAATCATGATTCCGATGACGCTAGATGTTTTTAGCTTGGCAGACTGGCAACAAATCGCTAAAGATAGTCATGATATTGGTTTTAGTTTTATTCCTGAACCGTTAAAATGGGTACCAAGTGCTGCTTCCTTTGAAAAAGAAAAGGAAAATGAGGTACAACGTCTTGCAGCTATTGCCCAAGCGAAAGAAACAACTGAAGCGATTGCCGCAAGTTTACCAGATTATCCTGTGAGCTCGGATGCTACTCAAGAGGAGGCGAATAATTTTAGTGGAGATTTAACGCAAACCATTGATCTGCCAACTGGGAACTTACAATTAGATCAATTAATCGCGATTTTCTCTCATCTACCAGTCGATTTAACTTTTGTGGATGCTGATGAGAAGGTCCGTTTTTACTCAGAAGGCCCGCATCGTATTTTCCCAAGAACGAAATCAGTTATTGGACGAGAAGTGGTGAACTGTCATCCGCCAAAGAGCATGCATATTGTCCAACAAATTTTAGATGATTTCAGATCAGGGGCACGTACGCAAGCTGATTTTTGGATTGATATGCGTGGGATGAAAATCTCCATTCGCTATTATGCACTCCATGATGAACAAGGTAAATACTTAGGTTGTTTAGAAGTGACACAAGATATCACTGAATTACAACAATTAACCGGGCAAAAACGTCTCTTAGATGAATTGAAATAAGCAAAAAGGCTACGAAAACATCATTTGTCTTCGTAGTCTTATTTTATGCTTTTAATTTTACTGATTTATGGAAGAAGTAAAGTCCGGCGATAAAGATGATAATCAATACGCCAAGTCCCATTTGTTCACGGTTGGTAATTTGGGTGACGCTACTGACAAGGAAAGTTCCTAAGAAGGCCGCTCCTTTTCCACAAACATCCAAAATACCAAAATATTCACCTGATTGGCTCGCTGGAATCATCCCAGCAAAATAAGATCGGGATAATCCTTGAATCCCCCCTTGGAATAAGCCAACAAAGATTGCTAACATCCAAAATTGGATTGGATGAACCAAGGTAACGGCAAAGAGGGTAATGCCAACATAAGCAAATAGACAAACATAGATTAATGTAGATGTCTTGAAGTGCTTGGTAATTCGCGCAAAGACAATCGTAGCAGGAAAGGCAACAAACTGAGTTACCAATAAGGCAAGGAGCAAGTCGGTATCACCCAGTCCTAATGCTTTACCATAAGCCGTAGCCATACTAATAATGGTATTAACGCCATCAATGTATAAGCAAAAGGCAATCAAGTAATAAAAAATATGTTTTTGATGGTAAATGGCTTTTAAGGTTTTCTTCAAACGGCTGAAGGTATTTTTAAGGACGGCTGTTTGTTTAGGAATATAGTATTTTTGCTCATAAACTTTCAGTAAGGGCAGGCTATTGATTAACCACCAAGTCGCAGTAATACTGAATGCTAAAATCATTGCTGCAGTAAGACTGAGATGAAAAGCATTACGACCTAAAACTAGACCAATACTTAGCACAAAGGGGACAATACTCCCAATATAGCCCCAAGCATAACCTAATGAAGAAATATTATCATAGCGCTCTTTTGTCGTAATATCGGTTAGCATCGCATCATAGAAAATTAAACTAGAAGAATAGCCTAATTTACTAATGACGTATACAACTAAAAGCAGCCACCAACTATGCGCTAAATTTAAGGCGTAACAACCTACAATCCCAATAGTCAAAAACAGTATGAAAAGTTTTTTCTTCATCCCTTGAAAGTCAGCAATACTGCCAAAAATCGGACCAATAAACCCAACAAAAAGGGTAATCAAACTGGTGGCATACCCCCAGTAAGCTAAGTACTGAGCCGAAGATAAGTGTTCATGTTGGGCGAGATGATTGAAATAAATCGGTAAAATCGTAGCCAACATCAAGCTATAACCAGAATTTCCCACATCATATAATATCCAGTCACGTTCATTCTTAGTGACTTTCTGTTTTAATAGTTTTTGCATATTTTCCCCTATTCTCTTTCAAATGTCGGTGCATAATCGCTATTAAAAGTCATATTTGGTTTTGAGAGTTGGCGATTAAAATCAGTTAACATATCCACTGCATTAGCCACAGCCATCTTGTAACGGCGGTATAATTCTTCATTTGAAGCAGCTAGTTTTGGATTCGGTTGTTTATTGATAATTAGCTTGCTTCTTGTAGCGTAATTTCCACTAATTAAAAAGATTCCCTTCACTAAGCCACGTTTGAAATTACCCGGTGCGACAATAACGTCTAGAAAAGCTCGCATGGTCACTAGGGTTTCTTTGATTTGTGCTTGACTAAATTGAGGGAAGCACTTGCTAATGACAGCCACATCTTCATCATCTGTACAGATATGGCTACTCAAACGATGGCTAAGTGGATCGAAACCATCTTTAATTAATAACATACGGTCGAATTCAGCTTCAATTTCTGCATGTGAAAAGCCAGTATCTTGGACTTTATAGACATATGGATGACAGTATTTATCCAAACAATAATGACATAAAAATCCTAAAATATAGACTTTCAGGGCAGTACTATCACCTGGTTGCATTTTTAAGTAACGTCGAAATCTTTGGAATACTTGGCGCCCCGTTTCATTATGCAATTCACTGCCATAAGCACTTAACGCATTCTTATGGTAAGGACGGTAATAAAATAGAATGTCTGGTCCGTGTTGGCCAGTTAAAAACAAAGGCAAGTATTGCTTTATTTCTGCTTGTAAATCCTTAGGTAGTAAAGGTAGTACTTCTTTTCCAAATCTCAAATGTGCGTAGGTAGTAGGCATGATAGTCTCCTCCTCGATTAAAATAATTCAAATGCTTTCAAGTAAATTATATAGCTATTTTTTTTCGATTTCAATTCACAAGAGGTTTCATAACTAAAGTAGATTCATTAATCCCGGGAACAGTTCTGTTTCAGCTGATTTTTTTAGAAATAAAGAAACATTTACAAAACAAAAAAACGACCCAGTAATAACTGAATCGTTCGTTTGCTTAAATATGCAGTAAGTAAATCAGACTAACCGCTGCGATAGTTTGCAAAGTACCAACTCCTAAACCATAAAGTAGGAAACGTGGTCCTTCTTTTAAGAATTTTTTGAAGTCTAATCTCAAACCAATAGCGGCTAAGGCAGTTGTTTCAAACCAAGTGCTGGCAAAATGTGCACCATGATCAAAGAATTGTGGTAAATCAAAGGTACTATTTAAAATGCAAGCAATTAAAAAGCCTAAGACATACCAGGGAATAGGTAATTTCTTTTTACTTGCATTGGCACATTTCAGATGGGCTTTTTTCGTTAAGATAAATTTCTCAAAACTTAGTACTACCACAACTAACATAATGATACGCATAATCTTAAAGAGCATCGAAAATTGGATTACTGCTGGACTATCTAAGGAAGCACCTGCTACAACTTGTCCGACTGATTGTAAGGTCCCACCAAGTAGGGCGCTTTTAGTTAAAACTTGATCGCCGAATAAAGCTATCCCTAAAAAAGGTAAGGTAAGCATCATCACTGTACCGAGTAGGTTAACTAAAGTGATAATTTGACCTTTTTCTTCATCTTTGGCATCGATACTTGGTGCGATGGCTCCGATAGCTGATGAACCACAGACTGCATTTCCTCCGCTCATCATCAAACTCATCTCATCGTTAAAGCCGAGTTTTTTTCCAAGTAAATAAGCACCCACAATGGTAATACTCATTAGGATAAGGATAAAGACGATTCCTTTGATACCCATTTGGCCAATTGTTTGAAAAGTTACTGTAAATCCTAAAAGCACGATAGAATATTCTAATAGCCTGCTTTCAGAAAATTTGGTTCCTTTTGCTAAATATTCTTGTCTAAAGATGGTGTTTCCTAAAACGATCCCTAATAAAATCGCGATTGTTGCTCCACCTAATTCAGGAAACAAGAGGGCTAAAGCTTTACTGATAGCTGCTACGGCCACTGAAAGTCCTAAACCAGGTAAGATTGGCTTCATTTTTTCAACCAAAAAATCTCCTCCTTCTACAGATATTGTTGTTAAAAAATGAGTGCTGTATTTTAGAATAATAGAAATCAAACAAGTTCTTTTTGAAAGAATGAAAAATGGGAAGGATTGTACTTGATTGTATTTTGGGTACTTGTCGATTTCTAATATTTTGTTACGTTTTTATTATATAGGAACTTTTCTAATTACTGTAAATAATGCTATTATAGTAAGTATAAAAAATATTTATGGAAGGGATTACGAATGTTTAAACTATTAGAGACTTTTAAAATTGTCTATGAAACGCGTAACTTCTCAAAAGCAAGTGAGAAATTATTTATTTCACAACCAGCCGTCTCTAACCAAATCAAACAATTAGAGGCAGATTTGCAAGTGACTCTCTTTATTCGAAATGGACGCCAAGAAGTGATGGCAACTCCGCAAGCCGATACGCTCTATAAAGATACGTTGAACTTATTAGAAGACTGGCAAGAAATCAAATACAAGATGCATCACAAAGATACTAAGAAAATCCGTTGCAAACTGGCTGCTTCTCATACTTTTGCGATTTATGTTTTACCGCAATTATTAATTGATTTAGAACAAAAATTTCCGCACGTTCAATTCTCTGTTCAGATGCTTAATTCCTATGAAGTTTTTACGGCCATTCAAAGCCATGAAATTGAATTTGGATTTATTGAAAAGCCACTGGCTACAGGATCGGTGAAACGAACGGCTTTGATGCAAGATGAGTTAGTCTATGTAGGTCAAAAAGATCAACCGTGGTTACTAAGAGAGGGGACTTCCGGTGTTTATCATTATACGAAGCGTTTTATGGAGGAAAATAATATCGATAGTAAAATCATCGAAATCCAAAATAATGAACTAATTGTAGAAATGCTCAAATTAGGCTTTGGTCAGACTATTTTATCGAAACGTGCGGCAAAAGATTTACCTTACCAAACTTTATCAGAAGAATATTTGCGTCATTTTTATTTAGTTGAAAGAGAACATCTTGCACAACCAATTATTTTAGAAATGATTTCCTTTATCAAGCAGTGGTCGAAGTCTCATCCTTAAGACTGATTTTTTATTGAAATTTTCAAAAAACACTTAAAATGGCTTGCAGTTTATCTCTTTTCGCGTTATTTTGGATGAGGAGAATGAATTGTACTTTGATTTTAAGAAAGGAATTACGTTATTTATCTAACGTTGGTATACAATAATGTCAAAAAAGATACTAAGTCATTTTGCACCTTTATTGGTCGCACTTATTATTTTAGGTCTGATTTTTTGTTGGCCTTCAAAGAAAACTATTGAAAAACCGAAAGTCTGGCAACAAGCATCTACGAGTATGGCTAGTAACGTATTTGGAGGTATGGCGATTAAAAATCCGGCTATCGCTTCGGGAGAGTATGTTCCGTTTTTTGGTTCTTCTGAGTTAAGTCGTCTAAGTCCATTTCATCCAAGTGTGTTGGCTGAAAAATATCATCGTTCTTACCGTCCATTTTTATTAGGGGCTCCAGGTACCCAGTCTTTAAGTCAATTTGCGATTAGTAATTCTTTAAGTAAGGAATTAACAAATAAAAAAGCAGTCTTCATTATTTCACCGCAATGGTTTACGAAAAAGGGGATGGAAGATTTAGAGTTCAATGCTTATTTTTCTGAACTTGAACTATATCATTGGTTGCTTTCGATTGATCAAGTGCGTGATTCTGACCGTTATTATGCACGAAGATTACTTGGTTTCAGTCGCATCAAGGACAATGCAAAAATGAGTGCTATCTTAAGTGAGCTAGCTAATGGATCGAATCAATTGTCGCGTAAACAACGTCATTACTTAGAATATAATTATCAATTATTACAAAAAGAGGATCATCTTTTTACGCAAATCGGTATGTTATCAAAGGAAAAGAAAATCAATTACTTTGCTAAAAAATTACCGAGTGAATATAATTACCAAACTTTAGATTCTTTAGCGGAAAAAATTGGTCAAAAACACACCAATAATAATCGTTTTGAAATTGATAATGGTTTTTATAAATCCCGCTTAGAACTTGGTCTCAAGGGGTTGAAGAATTCTCAACGTAAATGGAACTACTGTCAATCACCGGAGTATGCAGATTTTCAATTGGTATTGAATCAATTTGCCCAATCTCATACGCAAGTTTTATTTATCATTCCACCGGTGAATCAAAAGTGGAGTGATTATACTGGTCTTTCCCAAGAGATGTTGCAGCGTTTTGCAAAAAAAATCAAGTATCAATTGCAAAGTCAAGGATTTACGGATATTGCGGATTTTTCTAAGGATGCCAATGTGCGTTTCTTTATGGCTGACACGATTCATCTAGGCTGGCGCGGGTGGTTAAGAGCAGATGAGGCAATTGCACCATTTTTAGCGCAACCTTATCAACCAACCAATTACCATTTAAATAATGCCCAGTTCTTTTCTAAAAAGTGGCAAAATCAAGAAAATATTGAATAGACAAAAAAAGCTTCATTTCCTAAGCGAGGAGATGAAGCTTTTTGTTAGGCATTGGTTTGAAATTGAACGCCACGAGGGCCGACATTGGTAGAAAAGACGATGTGTGTCTTAGTATCACCAAATCTTTGCAAAGCATTAATAAAATTATCTAGGTCAACCGTATTTGGAAAATATACCTTTAGTAGCATAGAATAATCTCCAGTAATACAATCACATTCTACGACATTGGGAATTGCTTCAATATATTGGTAAAAAGCATCCTTGTCTTTCGCGTTAACGGCACAGTTCACATACGCTTTGATAGAATAACCTAATTTTTGATAATTAACCATTGCCTGGTAGTTTTTAATATAGCTATTATTTTCTAGGTTTTGAAGTCGTACAGAGACCGACGGAGAGGAAATAAAACACTCTTCAGCGATTTGCTTGACGGTAATACGACCATTTCTTTGTAGGATATTCAATATCTTGTAATCTAAATCATCCAAAAATATCCCCTCCTTTATTCTTCATTTTAGCGATTACGTTATCAACTTGCAAGCAATATTATGAATCTAACCTCAATCAAAAATAAAATTAAACTTTTCACGAATGGTGATTTTAGATTTATAAAGGGTCAACTAATTCTTTAAAGTGAATTTTAAAAAATAGTGTGATTTTAGTTAAAGATATTTAGATATAACTGTTTGAGTTGTATAATATAACGAAAACTGCGATTAATTTCTTGAGTTTTCTTGTTATATTAATTATTCGGGTTTATATGCTGGTTTTTAATAATTGAAAAGAGTATGATTATATTTTATGAAATATTTAATAAATATAGCAAACTAAAAAATGCAGCATCGACAATCTACTATAATAGAAGAAATATTTTTTGATAATTAAAATAAGGTGTTTTCATAATTTTAAAAGTACTTTATCTGGTCTTGTATTTTCATTTTTTTCTTTTCTTTTTCAGTAAGTTTTGCTATACTATCCAGTGTAAATCGAATATTACGAAATGGTTGAGCATATGCTTCAAGGATCGCGTTCTTCAAGGGGTGAGAAGGACTGACTTCTTGTAGAAATGGTCAATTTTTTTGTTTAATAGAGATTTAATGGTGCTTAAAATTGGCGGATACAAGTACAGCGTATCTAGCCAAATTTGAAAGGATGTGAATCAATTGCAAGAAGTGCTTGATAAAATTAAAGCAACGGAGTCGAAAAATGAAGCGCAAATGCAGGCTTTACGACAAAAGATGAAAGACTATGAACTAGAACTTCAACATAAATATGAAGCTAAATTGTCGCAAAATAAAGCTGAAGTTAAGACTTTTATTGAAACAACAGAAGCCAAAAAGCAAGAAAGTTTGACACGAGAGGCGCAAAAATTAGCCAAAGAAGTAGCTACGACTAAGCAGCATTTAGAGGCAAGTTATCAAGAAAATGCACAAAAGGCAGTTGCGCAAGTGATTGAAAAGGTGATGGTAACCTATGGCAGTCACTAGAATGAAAAAAGTAACCCTGATTGCTCAAAGTAAATGGCAAGAAGAATTGCTGAAAGTCTTGCAAGATTTACAGCAAGTACAAGTGCGCGATGTATTTGTTCAAAATGTATCAAACGAATGGGTTCATAAGTATTTTGACGGCGTGTCTCCTAAAGATATTAGCCAAGATTTGCTTGATTACCAACAAAAAATTCAAAAAATTAATGAAGCCATTGATTTTGTGAACCATTATGGAAGCATCAAGGTCAAAAATCAATTATTAAAACGTCAAAATCTATCTTTGTATGATTTAGATCAACTGCATAAAGAAGAAGTTATTACATTACAATTACGTGAAATTTTCGATTTAAAGCAAAGATGGGAAACTGTTGAACAAAAGCTACGACATTTATCAGATAAAGAAGAAGCACTCTTTTGTTGGCAGAATTTAGATTTGAATTTTAAAAATCTCGACTCTGCTACTACGCAAGTATATTTTGGCCAGATTGGTAGTGAAAACTATGAGGCATTTAAACAAGAAGTATCCACTTTAAATAATGTTTATCTGGAATTAGTTTATGATGATACCAAGGTAGTGTCCTTTGCTTGTATCTATTTAAAAGTGGAAGAGACTGTGGTCAAAGCCTTATTTAGTCGCTTTAGTGTGGTTCGAACACGGATTGACATTCAAGGGACAGTGAAAAATAGTCTAAAAGCCATCGTTCAAGAGAAAAAGCAATTATTCAAAGAGCAAAGAGAGCTAACAGAAGCCCTTGGACAAAAGCGCAATTGGATTGATAAGTTACAAATTGCTGAAGAGTATCTATTAGCTCAAAAAAGTCGCCTAGAAGCTCAAAGTCAGTTACTTGCGACAAAGCATTTAATGGTGCTACAAGGTTGGATAGATGAAGACGAGATGGACTTGCTTAACCAACAGATTAATGCAAAATTAGGTACAGATAATGTCTATATTGATTTTGAAGATCCAACAACGGAAGAAATTGATCAAGAAGTACCAACAAAATTAAAAAATCATCCGTTGATTCGCCCGTTTGAAATGCTAATAGAGCTTTATAGTTTACCAAAATATGATGAAATCGATCCGACACCATGGATGTTTCCGTTCTTTTTAGTATTTTTCGGGATGATGGTTGCGGATATTGGTTATGGTGCTTTGATGCTTATCGGAACGACGATTGCATTAAAAGTAATGGTGTTTCCAAGTGGGACTGAACGCTTTGTCCGCTTTTTCCAAATTTTAAGTATCCCGACAATTATTTGGGGGATTATTTATAATTCTTGTTTTGGCGAAAGTTTACCGTATAAGCCGATTCTTTCTACGACAAATGATGTCATTCAAATCTTATTATTAACGGTCATCTTTGGCTTTATTCAAATTTTAGTTGGTTTGAGTTTAGCTGGTTATCAAAATATAAAGAAAAAAGATTATGCAGCGGCAATTACCAATGGATTTGCCTGGCAAGCAATCTTAGTTGGCGTACTTTTAGCCGTAGCAGGTAAGATGTTAGGTTCAGGTCAAACCGTTTATTATATCGGTCTGTTCTTAGCTATTTTAGGTGCGGCTTCAATCGTCTTGATACCAACTTTTAATAGTCAATCAAAAGTATTAGGCTTTGTGGGTGGGCTATATGATTTATATGGTATTAGTAGCTATGTCGGCGATTTAGTCAGCTATACTCGTTTAATGGCTTTAGGTATCTCTGGTGGCTCAATTGCAGCAGCGTTTAACTTAATCGTTAGCTTCTTACCGCCAGTTGTCCGCTTTACGGTAGGTATTGCCCTATTGCTTGCTTTACATGCTTTAAACATCTTCTTATCTTTACTAGGTGCTTATGTGCATGGCGTACGTTTACAATATGTAGAGTACTTTGGTAAATTCTATGAAGGTGGCGGACGTAAATTTATGCCACTCAAATCAAGTGAAAAACATGTCAATATTAAATGGAATAATGAAAAAAATGGAGGAAATCAAAAATGATGGAATTTTTTAATGCAAATGGTGGATTTATTGCAGCAGTCTTTGGTATGGCTATTGCAACAATCTTTTCAGGAATTGGGTCAGCTAAAGGGGTAGGCTTTACCGGGGAAGCTGCGGCGGCACTAACTACTTCACAACCAGAAAAGTTTGGTCAATCTTTAGTACTACAATTACTTCCAGGTACACAAGGTTTATATGGTTTCGTTATCGCGGTAATGATTTTCTTACAAGCTTCTCCTAACATGGATTTAGTAAAAGGTTTGACACTTCTTGCCGCTTCATTACCAGTTGCTTTTGCTGGTTTAAGTTCAGGGATTGCCCAAGGTAAAGTTTCTGCAGCAAGTATCCAAATTTTAGCGAAAAAACCAGAACATATGAGTAAAGGGATTATCTACGCAGCGATGGTTGAAACTTATGCAATTTTAGGTTTCGTTATCTCTATTATGATTCTAACTAAGTAATCGCGAGGTGAGAAAATGAGTGCCATCGACAATATTATCGAACAAATCGAAAGTCAAGCACGTAGCGAACGTGAAGCTTTTGAGAAAAAAGAGTTGGCACGTCTTGATGAAGTCTATCAACAAAAATTTAACCTGTTAGCACAAGACAAAGAACGTCAACTGAAAAAACAAGCGCAAATGCTAGATAAAAAATATAAACAACTTCATAACCGTCAAGAAGTTGAAGCGAGACAAACCATCTTAAATGAAAAACAACGCTATTTAGAGCATTTATTTGTGCAAGCAGCTGAAGAAATGGCAGCTTGGTCACCTGAGCAAATGCAAGATTTTGCGCAACAAGCCTTAGCAAGTTTAGACTTGAATCATGAGGTACAATTTATCAGCGGGGAATATTCTAAAAAGGCTTATTCAGCTAATTTTATTGCAAAATTGAATGCGCAATTACCTTTTTCACTGCAGTTAGCGGATGAAATCATCAATAAACAAGCAGGCTTTATCATTGATGATGGTGGGGTTCAATATAATTTTATTTTCGAAAACTTAATTAAAGATATCCAAACAACCATGAGTTTTGACTTAGCTAAGCAGTTGTTTGATTAAAAGGAAGGTGATTCAATGAGTAAGCCTACCTATCATGAGGTCAATCCATTGGTGCGAATTCGTGAGTCGAGTTTGCTTTCCAAAGACACATTTGAGCGCTTGGTTGCAGCTGATGATTTAGAGCAAGTGTCTCAAATTTTATCCAATACGGTTTATCAAGACTATCTCGGGGAAAATTTTGCCTATCATTTTGAGCAAAATTTGAATCATGATATCGAAAATACAATTTCAGAACTGATTGATTTAGCACCTGAAAAAGAGGTTATTTGGATATATACCATGCGTTATACTTTCCACAATTTGAAAGTTTTGACCAAGGCACAAGTTTTAAATCAAAATTATGATTATCTATGTATTTATGATGGCTTTTATGATATCGACACTTTAAAGAGTGCCATTAAAACCGGGGTATCTCAATTACCAGAAGATTTGATGGCTAGTATTTTAGAAGTACGTGAATATCTCGAAGCATCAAAGGTTGTTCAAGGGATAGATGTCATTTATGATCGAGCCTTTTTAAGGATGCAGCGTAAAATCGGTGAACAATTAGGTTATCCCGAACTGTTGGATGAAATAATCGGCTTTATTGATTTGACGAACATTATCACAGCCGGTCGAGGTATTGTCCAAAATCGTAGCCAAGCGTTTATGACTGGGGTACTTTCAAGCTGTGGCAGTATTGATAAAGAAGAATTACTGCGTTTTTGTAAAGAGGATGTAGCGACTTTTGTAGATTATTTACTTAATAGTACTTATGGTGAGTTATTACAAGAGGCTTTACGTGATAATAAGTTGAACTTCCATCTTTTAGAAAAAATCAAGGATAATTTCTTAACAGATCACTATGTCCGTGCCACATCCGTTGCGTTTGGGCCTTTACCACTTTTAGCTTATTTAAATGCAAAAGAAGTTGAAACGAAGAATTTACGAACGATTATCGTAGGAAAACGCAGTGGCTTTACCAATCAAGAAATCAAAGAAAGGATGAGACTGACTTATGACATATAGAATTGGTGTAATCGGTGATAAAGATTCAGTATTACCTTTCAAATTATTTGGTTTTGACGTTCGTTTCGTTGATACTACACATGAAATTCGACAAGCAATTGAGGAGATGGCTGATAAAGATTATGGCGTCATTTATATTACAGAAGAATATGCGCAAAAGGCCAGTGAAACCATAGCACGTTTCGATGAAGTAATGACCCCAGCGATTGTCCTAATCCCAAACCATTCAGGAAGCTTAGGAATCGGCCAACAAAATATCCGAGACCGCGTCGAAAAAGCCGTCGGACAAAATATATTATAAGGTCGTGAAGCAGCTCGGTCAGACATGAAGAAATTCGTGTGCTTACCTCCCGCTGAGAAAATCGGATGAAAGGAGATTTTCACAAACGGGAGGGCGAATTTCACAATGTCTAGCTGCTGAACGTCGTGGAGTAGATAAGAACACCATCAATAAAAAATTAGGAGGTAGCGATTTTGCAAGAAGGAAAAATCATTAAAGTTTCAGGTCCGTTAGTAATGGCTGAAAATATGTCACATGCAAGTATTCAAGATATTTGCTATGTTGGCGACTTAGGCGTTATTGGCGAAATTATTGAAATGCGTGGCGATGTCGCTTCTATTCAAGTATATGAAGAAACTTCTGGTATTGGACCAGGAGAAGTAGTAAAAAGTACCGGAGAAGCTTTATCTGTTGAGTTAGCTCCTGGTATTGTTTCACAAATGTTTGATGGGATTCAACGCCCATTAGATACGTTTATGGAAGTCACTAAAAGTAATTTCTTAGGTCGTGGCGTACAATTACCTGCGTTAGACCATGAGAAAAAATGGCAATTTAAGCCTTGTGTTGCTGTGGGAGATACCGTAGTAAGTGGTGATGTCGTAGGTACTGTGGACGAAACGAAAATTGTCGTTCATAAAATCATGGTGCCCAAAGGTGTAGAAGGGACAATCACTGAAATTAAATCAGGTGAATTTACTATTGATGAAGTGATTTATGTGGTGGAAACTGCTCAAGGACCACGCGAATTAACCATGCTTCAAAAATGGCCCGTTCGTAAAGCTCGTCCAGTGAAGGAAAAATTAAATCCTGATGCACCAATGATTACTGGCCAACGTGTTATTGATACTTTCTTCCCAGTAACAAAAGGTGGTGCAGCGGCAGTTCCGGGGCCATTTGGTGCAGGTAAGACCGTGGTTCAACACCAAATTGCCAAATGGGCCGATGTGGATATCGTGGTGTATGTCGGTTGTGGGGAACGCGGAAACGAAATGACCGATGTATTAAATGAATTTCCAGAATTAATCGACCCAAATACTGGTGAATCCTTAATGGAAAGAACCATTTTGATTGCGAATACATCAAATATGCCCGTAGCAGCCCGTGAAGCTTCTATCTATACTGGAATTACGATTGCTGAATATTTCCGTGATATGGGATATAATGTGGCAATTATGGCTGATTCTACTTCTCGTTGGGCTGAAGCATTGCGTGAGATGAGTGGTCGATTAGAAGAAATGCCTGGGGATGAAGGCTATCCAGCTTACCTTGGCTCACGTTTGGCTGAATATTATGAGCGTGCTGGACGTGTTATAGCTTTAGGTAGCGATCAACGTGAAGGTAGTATCACTGCCATTTCAGCGGTATCGCCATCAGGTGGGGATATTTCTGAACCAGTGACGCAAAATACTTTACGTGTTGTTAAAGTGTTCTGGGGATTAGATTCTCAACTTGCTCAACAACGACATTTTCCATCTATCAACTGGTTACAAAGTTACTCCCTTTATTCAACCGAGGTCGGTAAATTCTTAGATCAACAATTACAAGCAGATTGGTCTGAATTAGTGACTGAAGGAATGAGTCTATTACAAGAAGAATCACAATTGCAAGAAATTGTGCGCTTGGTCGGGATTGATTCACTTTCAGATAAAGACCGCTTAACTTTACAAGTGGCTAAATCGATTCGCGAAGACTATCTACAACAAAATGCTTTTGATGGCGTCGATACTTTTACTTCTCGTGAAAAACAATTTAAGATGTTAAATAATATTTTGACTTTTAATTCAGAAGGAAAACGTGCTTTGGAATTAGGATCATATTTAACAGAAATTATGAATGGAACAGTAGAGTTACGAGACCGCATTGCTCGTAGTAAATATGTACCAGAAGAAGAACTAGCAAAATTAGATGCAATTAATCAAGATATTAAGCAAACCATGCAACAAATTGTGGCTCAAGGAGGAATGACGAATGATTAAAGAATATCGTACAATCGGTGAAATCGTCGGTCCTTTGATGGCTGTCGATCGGGTGCAAGGTGTCAAATACGAAGAGCTAATTGAAGTTCGTTTGCAAAATGGCGAATTACGACGCGGCCAAGTCTTAGAAGTACAAGAAGATAAAGCTTTGGTGCAAATCTTTGAAGGAACAAGCGGGATTAATTTAAAAGACTCTGCAGTGCGCTTTTTAGGACATCCGCTAGAGCTTGGCGTTTCTGAAGATATGATTGGCCGTGTGTTTGATGGTTTAGGTCGTCCAAAAGATAACGGACCAGCCATTTTACCAGAAAAAATGATGGATATTAATGGGGAAGTGATTAACCCAGTTGCTCGTGACTATCCGGATGAATTTATCCAAACAGGGATTTCGGCTATCGACCATTTAAATACCTTGGTTCGTGGTCAAAAATTGCCAGTATTCTCAGCATCTGGTTTACCACATAAAGAGTTGGCTGCCCAAATTGCCCGTCAAGCCAATGTATTAAATACCGATGATGATTTTGCCGTAGTCTTTGCAGGGATTGGGATTACGTTTGAAGAAGCTGAATTTTTCATGGAAGATTTCCGTCAAACAGGAGCGATTGATCGTTCGGTAATCTTTATGAATTTAGCCAATGACCCTGCGATTGAACGGATTGCAACCCCACGTATGGCTCTAACAGCAGCAGAATATCTCGCTTATGAAAAAGGTATGCACGTCTTAGTTATCATGACCGATATGACCAACTACTGTGAAGCCTTACGTGAAATTTCAGCCGCTCGTCGTGAAGTCCCTGGTCGCCGTGGCTATCCTGGTTATCTTTATACCAACTTAGCGACTTTATATGAACGTGCGGGGCGTATTCGTGGCTTGAAAGGTTCCGTGACCCAAATTCCTATCCTAACGATGCCAGAAGAAGATAAGACCCATCCAATTCCCGACTTAACAGGATACATTACAGAAGGCCAAATCATCCTTTCACGTGATTTATATAAACGTGGCATTCAACCACCAATTGATGTATTACCTTCATTATCACGTCTAAAAGATAAAGGGACTGGGGAAGGCAAAACGCGTAAAGACCACGCAGCTACGATGAACCAACTATTCTCAGCTTATGCCCAAGGAAAACAAGCCAAGGAATTAGCGGTAGTATTAGGAGATTCAGCTTTATCTGATGTGGATAAAATCTATGCAAAATTTGCTGATCGTTTTGAAAAAGAATATGTGAACCAAGGATTTAGCACCAATCGTTCTATTTTTGATACGTTAGATTTAGGTTGGGAACTGCTTTCAATGTTGCCACGTACAGAATTAAAACGGATCAAAGACGACATGTTGGATGAATATCTACCTACTAAAGGGGTGTGAGATCCATGCCTGAGTTAAATGTCAATCCAACGCGAATGGAGCTGACTCGACTCAAAAAGCAATTACAAACGGCTACCCGAGGTCATAAATTATTAAAGGATAAGCAAGATGAACTGATGCGTCAATTTATCTTACTCATCCGCAAAAATGACCAATTGCGTAAAGAAGTCGAGGAAAAACTTCAAGAAGCGATGCGCCAATTGATGTTAGCTGATGCGGCCATTAATGAAAACTTTATTGAAGAGCTTTTCATGTTGCCAGCCAGCGAGGTTAGTTTGGATGTATTAGAAAAAAATATCATGAGTGTCAAAGTACCAGTTATGAATTTTGACTATGATGATGACTTGCTTTCTTCACCATTAGAATATGGTTATTTGAACTCCAATGCAGAATTAGATAAGGTAATTGATGATTTTACCGCCATTCTACCTAAATTATTAGAATTAACGGAAATCGAAAAAACGTGTCAGTTGATGTCTACGGAAATTGAAAAGACTAGACGTCGAGTTAACGCGTTGGAATATATGACCATTCCTCAATTAGAGCAAACCATTTATCGCATTCGCATGAAACTTGAAGAAAATGAACGTGCCGAAATCACTCGTTTAATCAAGATTAAGAATATGAACCAAAAATAAAAAGCAAACAAGCGCACGATTCCAAGTGAAAGAGAATCGTGCGCTTGTTTTATGCATGCAAGCTGCTTTTTCGAAATTTTAAGCTTTTCACGCAAAACCACTGCATAAATTTAAAAATTTGTGCAGTGGTTTTGCGCGAAAAAGTACTTGAACGGATTTTAGTCTAGTTCAAAACAACCTAAATAAAATAGCTAAAACAAGAGACAAAAAGAACGCCTTTCCGATTATCACCAAAAAAGCGCAAAAGAGGCACAATAACTAAAAATGTAAGTGTTGTCATTTTATAAAAAGAAAAAATATCAATTTCATCTAAATCAACACAGTGTTGTATGAATAGAGTGTACCCTAAATAGACAATGAAATAACAGTTAGTGAAATCTGCATGTTTTATGATTTTTATATTCTATGTTTGTTATATTATTTAATGAAAAATACTATTAGAAAGAGTTGAGAGTATGTAAATTTTTAGCTTTACATACATATTTATGAGGTATTTACTTTTCTTTATCAAGTGATAATATGTAGTCGGAAGGATGCAATTCTGTCATTTTTATTTGTGTTTTTCATTGAAAGAATGCAAAAATGGGTTGTGGACACAGTTTTTGAGAAAGGTTGCTAAATCAAGGTTTTGTTTTAGCGCTCAGACAAAAATATAGGTCGTTTAAAAGGGAAAAGCAAAAGAAAGGTTGAGGTAAAAATGAAAAAGAAGTTTGATTTAGAGCGAATCAATCGCATATTTACTGTATTTTTGTGTTTAACGATGTTTATGAATTTCTTACCAATTGGCGTATGGGCAGAGGAAAATAGTAATTTAAATCCTTCTGATGTAACGGAAACTTTAGGAAGTAATGTAGATGGTGATCCAGAGACTGCGACAGTAAATAAAAGTATTTCAACGTTTAATATTTTTGATTATGCAACAGATTATAAGCAGAAAATTTTATCCACAATTACACTAGATGTCAGAGCAACTTATAGTATTGACACTAAGAACAATTCAGAAGTTGATGATAGTGTATCTGTAGGTTATGAATTTTATATTCCAAAACAAATTGACGGAGGAGGCTTACTGTCATTCACTAATTATAATTGGTTGGACAATGCAAAAGTTTCGACGGTTATTATTGACCAAAAACCATATTGGATGCTTACGGGAACTAAATTATATCAGGATATTGTGGCTGGAGGATCTGGTGAGAAATTACAAATTACCAATACAGTTGGTGGAGAGGATGGCACAGTTTCATATGATGGACAAACATATAATGTTCATAGCATTATGTGGATAGAAGGGGATAAAGAACACACTGAAAAGGAAAATAATACGTTAATTACTATGCAAGCAGATTTTGATAAGCTTTATGATGCTACATTAGGCGGAGATATTCGTAATTCATACATAGGTTATTATGATAAAGACACTATGACCTATTATGATTTAAATGAATCTCATAGTAACAATGCAGTTAAAGGAAGATTTTTGTGGATAGTTTCTCTCATTAATAAGACTCAAAAAGATGCAGAACCTCTAAAAGGACTTCAAAATTGGAATGTTCATTTCTCAGTTTTAAATAAGACTAAAACAAGTATAGAACAGGAAACAAGAGAAGATTATAAACCAATTTTTATTGATTATACAGATTCTAAGTCGAAATTAGGCGTTTTATTCAAGAAATCACTAGATTATGGAGGAAACGCAGTTTATCAATATGGAGGAGCTACCTCTTCAGCAAATTATTCTGGAGAAATAATTGATAAACATAGTCATATAAAGTGTATAGCTGATGTTGAACGAACGCAGCCAGATTTGTTTGTGCAAGGATATTTATTTTTTATACCTGATGGACCTTCTGATGAAGATATTAATCAAAGAATATTTAATATATCAATAGATAATATTTCTTTACACTCTGCTAGTGGAAAGGATACAACGGAAAGTAATTTAAATAATAATAATTTACAGATTAACTTACCGGATAATAAAGTATCTACTACTGCTAGAGAGTGGGATAAGAGAGTTCATTTTAATGTTCATAATTCTGTTTCTAGATTTCCAACAAGTAGTAGTATTGGTTCAAAAGTTACCATGCTAATGGGAATTAGACCAAATTTTGCAGATACAAGTAGTTTAAATATAAATGCATTAAATTTATTTGTAAAATGGGATGATAAAGGATTAACTTTAAATACAAACGAACCTATAAATACCTATTCAGGTGATTCATTGTTTTTTGGGAAAAATAAACAAATAAATATTCTGTATGCGGCTAAAAAAAATGGAGAAGGATGGGTAAGTAATGAAGAAATATTAAAGACCAAGGCTACAGATGAAGAAGTCATCTTTTATGATAGTATGGAGCAATTATTAGCAGATGGAAAAAAATGCATAGGAGTATTGAAAGAATATCGAGAGGGCAGATTAATTTTAACAACGTATGGTTTAATGGGAATGAGATTGATACCCTTTATAGTTACAGGTAATATCAACAGTAGCTATATGGTTGCTTTTGATTATGAAGCATGGTATGGAGATAATGTATTATCTGGCTTAGAAACTTATAAAGGAACTAATGGAGGTACAAAACCATTGTATACTACTCCGCCAAATTTATATGATTATTCTTATGATCAAGAAGGAGATAGTTATCAGTTTGATGATTGGCAGGAGGAAAATGGTAAAATCAGTAGCGATCCTAAAAATCACATTGATGCAGATACTATACATGTGGTTGGATATGATTTGAGTACAAATAAAGCTAGTGTAATTAATAATGCAAAAAATACATCACCAGCAACGTTTGATATTTCTAAAAATGAACGAGTAGCAGCGATAAAAAGTGATTTTGCAGTTAATTGGAAAGGAAATACAGAAGATCCTAAGAACGTAATTCATTTTTCAGTAGACTTAATGGCCAATCAGCTGAATGATGTAACGTGGAGTAAAATTTCTTCCATAGGTAAGGTTTTTATTGCTAATAGTGAAGCAAAGGTTTTTTGGGATGAAAATAAACAAACTTTTTATAGTGATGATCCTAGTTTTAGAGAAATTAATTCGGATGATTTTTATGTTCAAGGTGGTGGAAAATATAGCATTTATCATTCTTATTTTTTAGGAAATATTGAAGATATAAGTAAAGATATTGATGTAAAAGAGTATATATTAGCTTCCGAAATTACTTGTTTAAGTAGAGAGAAGTGTGCTCAACCTAAAAATACCTACGATGAATCGATTAGGACTAAGGTAGCGATAACTAAAAGCGGAACTATTAATGTATATAAAAATACTCGAGATTCCGTTGTTGATATAGGTTCAGACTTCACTTATATGTTATCTAGCTCTACAAATGGTGAAAGAAATGGCGAATATTTTATGTTAGATATATTGCCTTTTAACAATGATTTTAGAGGAAGTCACTTTATTGGTGATTTATCTTTAAAAGATAAAAAAATTCATATAAAACTAACTACAAAAAATGCTAATCTTTTATCCAATTTTAGATTTTATTATACAACTAGTTCAGGAGTACAAAATGAATTTACGTCATTACCAAAGAATTTTGATAAAAATAATTATTTAGGAGTTGCTTGGAAAGAAGGAAGAACTGAGGTAGTTAATGAGAGCACAACTAAAAAGGAGATAGATTATTATTTAGAAAATGTTGACAGTATACCGACGGCTATTCTAGTTCGTGGGGATTTTGAAGCTGATGAAAGAATATTTATAGAATTAAAATTATCTCCCAATGGGGAAAATATAAATTCTACTTATATCAATAGAGGAAAAGTAACATCTGAAAACTATGATTATAGATTAATTAATTCACCAAATGTTACTATTTCTACTCCAAGTAAATCCATCTCCGGTACAGCCTGGGCAGATGCCAATGGCGATGGTGTGAAAGATGCAGATGAATCAGTTTTATCGGGTATTCAAGTCAAACTATATGATGATAAAGGGAATGAAATTACTAAAGATGCTAATGGTAATAACTATGGTACAGTAATGACTGATAGCAACGGTCAGTATACTTTTATGAATCCTGCAGATTATGAAGGTAAATTCTACGTACAATATCTATTGTCTACTGAACAGGCTAAACTATATGGATTGACAAAAGAAAGTGGAGATAATGCTTTTAAATCCACTGTGAAGTTAAATCCTAATAGCGAGGATTCACCTGTTGTAAAAAATGCAACAGATTTATTTAGTATGGATACTTATGCTACCTTGGCAGAAAACAATCAAGCAGATTTGGTAATGAATAAGCATCTAGGATTATTGCCAAAATATGAAGTCACATGGCGGGCTGGCGATAATGGTACTATTACGCCAAGTAGTCCAAGTGAAATGGTTTTATCGAATCAAAGTCCAACGACAACAGTTACCCCACAAGCTAAAAATGATTATCATTTTACTGGTAAGTGGCTAATGGAAGTACAAACGAACGGTAAATGGGAAAATAAGGGATTGATTGCTGATTATAAGACAACGAAAATCACAGCGCCAACTCGTTTTACTGCCCAATTTACAGGTCTACCAACACTTGAAGTGAAAGGCCAAAAACACTTAACTGGCGGAGGAAAGACGGATAGCGATATTGCTGCAGAACAGTTTAGCTTTAATGTAACCCGCACTGATCAAGAGTCAGGAACAGTAACAGGTCTACCAACTAGTGCAGTCAAAGTTCAAACAGGTGGAGCCTTAGATTTTGGTACTTGGAAATTTAGTCAAGAGGGCACCTATACGTTTACTTTAAGTGAAAATGATGTACCAACTGGTTATACTAAAGCGACAGATATTGCTATGAAAGTAGTAGTAGCTAAGGATGATGATGGCGTGTATACTGCTCAAGCAACGTATAATGGTGAAAATCAATTAGTCTTTATCAATCATTATACCAGTCCAGATTCCATCAAAGTAACCTTACAAGGTACAAAACAATTAACGGAAAATGGGCAAGCTAAGCTATTTACTGATGGCCAATTCCAAGCGAAAATTGCCGCAGACGATGAAAATGATACGAGTGGCTATACAGATTTGAACTCAAAAATCATAGGTATCCCGGCTGATGGCCGATTCAGTTTTGAGCCGATTACCTTTAAAAAAGCTGGAATTTATCGTTTCGTTATTACTGAAATAAATAGTAATCAAGTTGGCTATGTTTACGATCATTTGGCTGTCGAAGCAACAGTTAAGGTAACACTCGATGAGGTGACTAATAAACTTTCTGCGAATATTACCTATAAGAAGAATACGAAGAAAATTGATCAGATTTTGTTTAATAATATCTTCATCTCACCTTCTCCTGCGAAAGTAACTTTAACTGGTATGAAGTATTTAACTGAAAATAATCAAACGTTATCGTTAGCTAAGAATCAGTTCCAGTTCACGATTCAACCGGATGCTAATAATCCTAAAGATGGTTTGATTGGTTTGACTAGCACACAAGTTGGTAATGAAGAAAATGGAAGTTTCAATTTTGAAACGTTCAGTCTTACTAAAGTTGGTACGTACAAGTTTGTCATTAGTGAAGTTGATGGTCAGAAGGCTGGTTATACCTATGATAAAAAGCCAGTTACGGCAATTGTCAAGGTAAGATTAGCGACAGATAATACGTTAGTTCCTACTGTAACCTACACTAAGGATAATAAGACTGTAGAATCTATCGCCTTTACGAACCAGTATGCTACACCAACAGCGACAGATGTTACATTCACAGGAACGAAGAAGTTGACTGAAAATAATCAAGCCAAAGCCTTTACCGCAGGCCAATTCCAAGCCAAAATCGTGGCGGATAGTGCCAATGATGCGACTGGTTACACAGGCTTTACGAATACAGAAACGATTGATATTCCAGCCAACGGTAATTTTAGCTTTGATCCAATTCACTTTAATAAAGTCGGTACCTATCGCTTTGCGATTAGCGAAGTGAATGGACAAGCCACCGGTTATACTTATGATAGTCTAGTCGTTGAAGCGACAGTCAAAGTCAGCTTAGACCAAGCAACGAATAAGCTAGTTTCCGCGGTTACTTATAAGAAAAATGGTGAAACAGTAGAAAAAGCCGTATTCAATAATATGTATATTGCACCGAAAGCAACTAAAGTCACCTTTACAGGAACGAAGGTCTTAAAAGAAGGCAATTCAGTCAAAGCATTCACAGCTGGTCAATTCCAAGCCAAAATTGCGGCCGATAGTGCCAATGATACGACTGGTTACACAGGCTTTACTAGCAAGACGATTGATATTCCAGCGAACGGTACCTTTAACTTTGATGCAATCACCTTTACGAAAGCAGGTACCTATACCTTCACCATCAGTGAAGTGAATGGCCAAAAGGCTGGTTACACTTATGATGCCAAACCAGTGACAGCTAAAGTAATGGTTACTTTAGGTTCAGACAACACGCTAGTACCGAGTGTAACTTATACTAAGGATAATAAGACTGTAGAATCTATTGTCTTTACGAACCAATATGCTACACCGACGGCGACAGATGTTACATTCACAGGAACGAAGAAATTAACCGAAAATAATCAAGCCAAAGCCTTTACTGCTGGCCAATTCCAAGCAAAAATTGTAGCGGACAGTACCAATGATGCGACTGGCTACACTGGCTTTACGAATGCAGAAACGATAGACATTCCAGCCAACGGTAATTTTAGCTTTGATCCAATTCACTTTAATAAAGTTGGTACCTATCGCTTTATTCTCACAGAAGTCAATGGTGCCAAAGCTGGCTACACTTATGATGCAATGGCAATTGAAGCGATTGTGAAAGTTGATTTAGACCAAACAACCAATAAACTTACTTCAACGGTTACTTATAAGAAGAATAGCCAAGTCGTGAATCAAGCGGTCTTTAACAATACCTACACGACGCCAAGTCCTTCAGCAGTTACTTTAACGGGTACGAAGACTTTAACGGAAAATGAACAAGCCAAAGTGATGACCAAGGATCAATTCCAATTTACTGTTACACCAGATAAGGATAATCCAGAAGAGGGTTATACAGGTTTAACTACGACCACTGTGGGGAATGAAGCCAATGGCAGCTTTAGCTTTGGTACATTGAACTTTACAAAAGTGGGCACCTATAAATTTGTCATCAATGAAGTGGATGGCAAACAAGCAGGATATACCTATGATGATAAGCTAGTGAATGTTACGGTGAAAGTCACCTTAGGAGAGGACAATGTCTTGCATCCAACTGTGACTTATGAAAAAGCTGGACAGACTGTGCAAGGCATCGCATTTAATAATACGTATACCACGCCAGCTGCCATCGATGTAACCTTACAAGGAACGAAGAAATTAACCGAAAACAATCAAGCCAAAGCCTTTACTGCTGGCCAATTCCAAGCGAAAATTGTGGCGGATAGTACCAATGATGCGACTGGTTATACTGGTTTTAGTAATGAAAAAATGATTGGTATTCCAGCCAATGGCAACTTTAGCTTTGATTCAATTCACTTTAACAAAGTCGGCACCTATCGCTTCACGATTAGCGAAGTGAACGGACAAGCCACAGGATATACTTACGATGGTCAAGTTGTTGAAGCGACAGTGAAAGTCAGCTTAGATCAAGCAACGAATAAGTTAACCTCAGCAGTCACTTATAAGAAGAATGGGCAAGCCATTGAACAAGCGGTGTTTAATAATACCTACACAGCGCCAAGTCCAACAACCATTACGTTAACTGGTACGAAGATTTTAACGGAAAATGCTCAAGCCAAAGTGATGACAAAGGATCAATTCCACTTTACCGTTACACCAGATAAGGATAATCCAGCAGATGGCTATACTGGTTTAACTACGACCACTGTGGGTAATGAAGCCAACGGTAGCTTTAGCTTTGGCGCATTGAACTTTACAAAAGCCGGCACCTATAAATTTGTCATCAATGAAGTGGACGGCAAACAAGCAGGGTATACCTATGATGTGAAACCTGTAACAGCGACAGTTACGGTGAAATTAGCGACAGATAATACGTTAGTACCTACAGTAACCTACACAAAGAATAGTAAGCGTGTAGAATCTATCGCCTTTACAAATCAATATGCTACACCAACAGCGACAGATGTTACTCTTACAGGAACAAAGATCTTAAAAGAAGGCGAAACAGCCAAAGCCTTTACCACAGGGCAATTTAAAGCAAACATCGTAGCCGATAGTACCAATGATACGACTGGTTATACAGGATTCACTAGTAAGACGATTCATATTCCAGCTAACGGTACCTTTAGTTTTGATTCAATTCACTTTACCAAAGCCGGCACTTATCATTTTACGATTAGCGAAGTGAACGGACAAGCCACAGGTTATACTTATGATAACCTTATTGTCGAAGCGACAGTCAAAGTCAGCTTAGATAAAGCAACGAATAAGTTGGTTTCAACGGTCACTTATAAGAAAAATGGGCAAGCCATTGAACAAGCGGTGTTTAATAACACCTACACAGCGCCAAGTCCAACGACCATCACGTTAATGGGTACGAAGGTCTTAAAAGAAGGCGATACAGCCAAAGCCTTTACAGCTGGTCAATTCCAATTTACTGTTACACCAGATAAGGATAATCCAGCAGATGGTTATACAGGATTAGCTACGACCACTGTGGGGAATGAAGCTAACGGTAGCTTTAGCTTTGGAACGTTGAACTTTACAAAAGTAGGAACTTACAAATTCGTGATTAGTGAAGTAGATGGACAAAAGGCAGGCTATACTTATGATGACAAGCCAGTGACCGCTACGGTGAAAGTCACTTTAGGAGAGGACAATGTCTTGCATCCAACCGTAACCTATGAAAAAGACGGTCAGTCAGCTGAAGCCATCGCCTTTACCAATACCTATACCATGCCAAGTGCGGTTAGTCTCCACTTGACTGGTCAAAAGGAATTGACCGGTCAAAAAGATACGAAGAGCATTCAAGCCAATCAATTCCACTTTACGGTAAGCGACGATCGCAATCGTAAGGTTGGTGTCCAAGCAGGTGGAACGATTGATTTTGGTACCTTTAGCTTTACACAAGTAGGTAACTATCGTATGACCATTCAAGAAGAAAATCTTGGCCAAGCCGGCTATACCTATGATACTAGTCGCTATGACTGGCTAGTGACTGTCACCTTAAATGAAGCTACTAATCGCTTAGAAGCAACGAGTCAATTGACGAAGGACGGCCAAGCGGTTTCGGCAGTGACCTTTACCAACCATTATCAAGCCAAATCAGTGGTTGTTGCTGATCCACCAATCGAAAAAGCGGTGATTGGCCAACCAACCACGCCAGCTGCCTTTAGCTTTGTGATGACAGCGACGAATCCAACCTTCCCAATGCCAACAGGTAGTGTGAACGGTGAAAAGACGATGACCCGCATTGGGGCAGGTCGTGTGGAATTTGGGGATATTACCTTTACTGAAACAGGTACCTACACCTATGTCTTACAAGAAAAGAACTTGGCCACACCAGGTTATGCTTATGATCAACGAAGCTATCTAGTGACTTATGAAGTGACAGATAAGGATGGACAATTAACGGTAACGCGCACCATCGAACAAGCCGGTCAAACCGTGACACGGGTCTTGTTTACCAATGTGTATACAGCGCCAATTTTACCGAATACTGGAGGAAATCCAAGTGAACAAAATCCAGGAGAATCCTCTACGAACATACAATCAACGAACCCAACAGCGCAATCGCTTTTGCCAAATACAGGAACAAACCCAACTGTAAGTAAAGTCGTCCAACAACCAACACCAACGACTAATCGATTGCCAAAAACTGGTAATGCCTCTAGCGCAGCGTATGTTTGGGTAGGTATCGTGATGATTGTCCACAGTGGTATGAGTTGCCTTCTCTACTACCGCAATCATCGAAAAATGAATCGTCCATAAGATGATTCATACCGGCTCTCTCCTAGTAATAGGAGGGAGTTTTTTGCATTCTACTCAAACAAAATGTTAGAATAGTAAGCATAGTAGGAGACATGATGATTCAGCAATATTAGACAAAGGTTCCTTGCAATATTTGTTTAACTCATGTATGCTTGTACGGTAATCAATGATTAAGAATTAAGATAGACGAGGAAAAAAATGTTAAAAAAAGAAAAAAAGAGTAATATTCAAAAATTAGGGCCGGTCAAATTTTTATCTTTAGGATTTGCGATGATTATTTTGACAGGGGGCTTTTTGCTTTCCTTGCCGATTAGTTCGCAAAGTGGCAAGTTTACGAATTTTTTAGATGCCGTATTTACCGCAACTTCAGCGACCTGTGTTACGGGATTGACGACATTAAATACAGCACAACACTGGAGTATTTTTGGTCAAATCATCATTATGCTTTTAATTGAACTAGGTGGTTTGGGCTTTATGATGCTCCCTATTATTTTTTATACCTTAGCGAAGAAAAAGGTTAATCTAAGTACACGGATTGTTTTGAAAGAAGCTTTAAACTTAGATGATATGTCTGGTGTGATGAAGTTAACCTTGTATGTATTAAAGTTTTCGATTGCCATTCAGACAACGGGAATGGTACTATTAGCGATTGATTTAGTACCGCGATATGGTGTTATCAAGGGAATTTGGTATGCTATCTTCCATGCGATTTCCAGTTTTTGTAATGCTGGGTTTGATTTATTTGGCGATAGTTTGGTTCCTTTCCAAAATGATCCCTATATTTTATTGGTCATTTCTTTCTTAATTGTTTCTGGGGGCTTAGGATTTTTAGTTTGGCGTGATTTATTGCAATATAAACACACAAAACGGATGTCCATGCATAGTAAAATTGCGTTGATGATGACTGGGTTATTGTTGCTTGGTGGCTTCGTGATTTTCTTCTTCTCTGAGCATAATGGGCGTTACTTAGTTCAAAGCGATAACTTCTTGGTTCGTTTGATGAATACTTTGTTTATGTCAGTTACGCCAAGAACGGCTGGTTTTTACTCTGTAGATTATGCCGCGATGTCTAATCCAGGATTGATTTTTACCATGTTTTTAATGTATATTGGGGGAACATCTGGATCAACGGCTGGTGGATTAAAAACAACTACTTTTGGGGTCGTCTTAATTCAGATGATTTCGCTATTAAAGGGTAGACAACGCGCTGAATTTGCTGGTCGTTCGATAAAAGAAACCGCAGTCTTTAGAGCCATGACTTTGTTCTTTATCACATTAAGTTTATGTGTTATTTCCATTATGGTGTTATCGGCTACGGAACATTTACCACGTCAAAATGGGATTGAATATGCTGCTTTTGAAGTGTTCTCAGCCTTTGGGACAGTTGGTTTAACGATGGGGTTAACCCCGGATTTAACGGAATTTGGGAAGCTGTTAATTATTGGGTTAATGTATATCGGAAGAGTGGGTATTATGACGGTATTATTCTCACTCATGTCCAATAATCAAAAGACAACTTGCCGCTATCAATATCCTTATGAAAGCGTCTTGGTGGGATA
>DWVH01000030.1 GCA_019120335.1 Candidatus Enterococcus stercoripullorum | reverse complement strand
ATAGTGGAAAGATCTCTATTTATCTTTTGAAAGTGAATACAAAAATAAAGCACACTCTGCTATAATATAGGTGACTAATCCATTTAAGAGAGGTGCTTTATCATGTATCAAAATTATAACATAAAACAAGTTTGTTTGCCTATAGATCTTGAAGGCACAAGCTCGCCAAAAATTTAACAAGGTCTTAAATACAAAGCCATCTTTGTTTGAGAAACTTTTGCCTTGATTCAATAAAATTTTATTTTTGGCAAAAATTCTTTGAATAGTATGAAATAAATCTTGATTAAAATCTTCACCCACTATCTCAATCAAATCACTAACTACTTTTCTGCCTTTTAGATAATCTATCCATTCTCTACAAACTAATTTTTTTGTTTGATAAATCATGTCTACAATCTTTTTCGCAGCCAAATAATCAGAAGAACACTTAGCTATATAATTTAAACAGGTTTTATCAAGAAAAGTATTTTCACTTAGCAGTAAAAATGATTCTTGCCAATTGATACTAGTATCTAATTTAGTATCTATATGTGTAGTATTACTTAATTCATTTTTACTTGCGTCTAAAAAATGAACTTCTTGAAGTTCATTTTTTGGAAGTCCAAAATTTAGACTTCCGTGTTTATCAAGAGATTCAGACTTATCTTCTGACCAAAAAATTGGATTCCCTAATTCATCATAAAACTCAATAATTTGATGACTGGCATCGACTAATTGCAAATACAACTTATTAGGTTTATTTAACCCCTGTCTCATTTCTCTCAATAAACCTAGTCTATTTAATTCTTTCTTGATTTTGATGACAGTCCCTCTTGACTTATCTAGTAAATCCATTAAATCTTCCACCGTATAGATTAAAAAGATAGAGCCATCTTCATCAACAAAATCTTTTTTACCTAGTTCATACGATTTGATACTTAATTGGCAACGATTATAAAGTGCTGCATACGCAAGCTTAGCATCATTTGATAATTCTTTCGCATAATCACTAGTGTATTTAATTTTTAGTTTTTTGCCCCCTTCCACTTTCTTTTCTGTCCTTGTCATAAAAATTTGAGGAATTTGAAAGAAATTTTGTGTAGCAATTTGGTTTATTTTTATATCCGCCATGATTGTCTCAACTCCAAAAAAAAATCAGTTAATAGATAAGCAAATATCTACTAACTGAATCAAAAAATAATTAGTCTATAATCTAAATTAACTTAAAATATTTAAATGCGTCCATTATTGCTTCGACTTTATGAGGAGGACATGTAGGAACTCTATTATTCTCTTTCTTTGAAAGATTATAATTTTCTCCAACTTCCAATCCACACATTTTTTTAACTTGTGAGATATACAAAGATGAAACTTTTAGACCAAAATTTTCTAAGATATACTGCTTGATATTTGAATAGGTCGATTTCATTTCTGCTTTTGTAACATCAAATTCATTCATAGAAATATCGATTTTAACGTATTCAGCCGAATCTAGTTTGGACAGTAGTGTAACCGTCTCCACATGGTTCGTCATTGGAAATAAATCCACGGGTTGGACTTGTTGTGCTTGGTAACCTAGTGCTGCGAAATGGACTAAATCACGCGCCATGGTAGCTGGGTTGCAGGATATATAGACAATCTTTTGCGGATTCATTTGGCAGCTGGCCTCGATAAAGCTTGGAGTTAAGCCTTTACGTGGTGGGTCAACGAAAATCACATCTGGCTGGATGCCCTCTTTTACCCATTGTGCCATGACTTTTTCAGCGCTACCTGTAACATAAGTGGTATTGGTAAAGCCATTGAGTTGTGCATTGGCAATCGCATCTTGCACAGCTTCCTCCACAACTTCCATCCCATAGACGTGTTTAACCTTGTCCGCCACTGATAAGCCAATGGTGCCAATTCCTGAGTAAGCATCAATAATGACATCTTCGGGTGATAATTGGGCAAAGTCATAGGCAGTTTGGTAGAGTTTTTCGGCCTGGAGTGTGTTGACTTGGTAGAATGATTTGGCAGAAATGTGATAGGTCTTGCCTAGTAATTGATCATTAATATACCCTGGGCCAAATAACACTTTTTCTTGTTTACCCAAAATGACATTGGTTTTGTCTTCATTTATATTTTGCACAATGGTCACAACATTTGGTAATGCTTGGATGATTTGAGCAAGAATTTGATCGACTTGGAAGAATTTTTCTTTGCGCGTCACAAAGACAACCATCATTTCATCGGTATAGTGACCTTTGCGAATGATGAGGTGTCTTAAAAAGCCTTCGTTTGTCTCTTCGTTATATGGTTTGACATGGAATCGGCGTAAAATATCACGAATCTGGATAATTGCCGCATCAATGGCTGGATCTTGAATGTAAAAATGCTCAATTGGCACAAGGTCATGACTATTTTTGCGATAAAAACCAGTTTGTAATTGATTCTCCACACGACGAACTGGTATTTGGGCTTTATTTCGATAGCCAGTTGGATCAGTCATACCGATTGTTGGTAATACGGGTACCTCTGGCATTTTCGCCACTTTTTTCATGACATTGGCGACTTGTTCTTGTTTAAAAATCAGTTGTTGGTCATAACTTAGATGGGCAAGTGGTGCAATACCGGTACGAATCAGTTTTTCATCAGCATTTTCGACACGGTGTGCTGACTTTTTGATAAAGTTATTCACCTTCGCAAAGCCAAATTTATTGCCTACTTTTAGTACATGTATTTCCACTGTTTCGCCGGGTAGAGCATTTTCGATAAATAAAGGATAACCCTCTACTTTAGCAATGCCCATTCCGTCGTGCGTTAAGTCAATGATATCAACTGTTAAATCTTGATTTTTGGTTACTGGGTATGTTTTCATAAAATCTCCTTTATATTAATGATACTCAATAAAAAAACCTTCCATATCTCCCTGAATGACATAGACTGGCAATGTTTGGCTATCTTCAGGAATCAAGCCATAAGAATACAGACGCAACTCTTCAGGCATTGAAGATATTGGTGTACCAGGAAGATAGATTGCCATGCGCGTATTTTTACTAATTCCATAAGCTTCGGTATATTCATACTTCACATTGTCTTTTATTTCTGAGCTGCCCACTGGTTTTTCATATTGTAAATTTTCTAAATACACCTCATAAAGCGTTGGACTGACTTGATGGAGTCTTGTGAAGTGTCCAGAAACCTTACTTTCAGAAATCGTACCACCTGGATAGCCTGGTCCAGTTGAGCCCATATCAGAATCATGATAGTCTCCTGAAAACGTGCCATTTGGTCCAATAGATAGTGATGAGCCCCAACCACCTGAACCACTTGAGAAGACAAAATTCTTGCCAACTAAGGTATCTAGAATCGTTGGTTGCGCAGCGGGTTTAGCTGGTGTCGATGTTTTTGTTTTCTCAGCTTGTGGTGTTTGACTGGTCGTTGTTTTAGATTGTGTCGTTTGCTCTTTGGTTGTACTTGTTTGTTTCGTGGTTGACTCAGTCGTACTTGAAGATGTCTTGGTCTTTTTCTTCTTGTCATTAGATTGACTGGTGCTTTTCTTTTTGATAACTTTGGTACTTGTGGTTGTTTTGCTTTCTGTCTTTTTGGTTTGCTGACAGCCGGCTAATCCTAAACTCCCTACTAACAAAGCCACGAACATCCCATTTAACACACTTTTTTTCATTAGAATTCCTCTTTTCAAGTTAAAAATTAGTCTGTTTCAACAAAGGCCCCACCTGAAGCTTCTCCAAATAAACCGAATTGTGGTAAGGTTAGACTATCTTTTGGTATTTGGTCCATCGTTAAGACATAATAAGTTTGTGGCAATTGATCTCTCGGGGCACCTGGTAAGTATAAATCCATCGTTTGGTTTTTATAAATTCCATGTGCATCGGTATAATTATATTTTGTTTCATTCTTAATTTCAGAAGTACCGGCTGGATTAGTATATTGCAAATTGGAAATAGTCAAGCGATAAGTAAAGTCATTGATTTGCACTGGGTTCGTAAATTGTGCAGTAAATTCACAATATTCCATTGTTCCACCTGGATAACCGGGACCTGTCACACCCATTTCAGAATCATGATATTTTCCTTTAAAAGTCCCATTTTCGCCCATTTCTAAGTAAGTAGACCAGCCGCCATGACCACTCGTAAAGATAAAATGCGTACCAACTAATTGATTCAAGATTGTTGGCTGTGGCGTTGGTGTAGAAGTTGTCGTTGTAGTAGTTGATTGCGTTTGCGTCGTCGTTGTCACACTTGTTGTGGAAGATTGCGTACGACTAGTTGAAGGTTTTGTCTTTTTGGTTTTCTTCACGACTTTGCTACTGGTGGGTGTTTTGCTTTCGGTCTTTTTGGTTTGGTGACAGCCAGCTAAACCTAAGCTTGTCACTAATAGAGCGGCCACGAACCCATTTAAAACACTTTTTTTCATGTTTATTCCTCTTTTCCTGTTTCTCCAGTAAACAATAATTCCATCATTTGTTTTGCTTGATCATCACCAATATAATAAACGATATCTCCCACTTCAATCGTTAATACTGGTCCAGGTGATAAAATCATTTCTTCACCACGTTTGACAGCCATAATGGTCGCTTTGGTGCGATGCCATAGATTTAACTGTCCGACTGTTTGTCCTAATTCTTTAAAAGCCTCTGTGACGACTAATTCAAACGGTACTAAAGTCAAACTATCTTGCGTGCGGCGTGATTCAGTTTCCAATTTACCGATTAATTCAAGAGTCGTTTGTAATTCTTCTTGTTGTCGTTTGATACTTTCGCGCAATTCCTGTTTGGTTTGCGTTAATTGTTTGAGGTTTTGTGAGCGAGCAATGAAGGCACTGGCTTTTTCCTTCGATCGTACATAAACACCGCTACCATGAATCACTTCGACAATCTCCAAGTCTGCCAATAAATTCACCGCTTTTCGGGCAGTTTCGGGTGAGACGCCAAAGTTTGAAGCAATCGTCGTGCGTGATCGGATTTTTTCGCCAAGTGGATATTTTCCATCGACAATTCTTTGTGCCACCATTAAAGCAATTTCATGGTATCTTGATTCAGTACGTTTAGGCTTATTTTTTGTTGTTTGCATAATTACATCCTTCAGTTCTATTACTAATATTATGTCTTTATTTTACCATTTTTAAAACTGAAAAAAAACATCCTCTATGACAATTCATTCAAGACTTTGTTAATATCAACTATAAAATCACTTTTTATTCCAAGCATGACATCAATAATAAACATTTAAGGTGTATCAGAAATAGTTCGAAATTTTGATATATCTTATGTTCTTTATGTGAAAACGATTGAATAATATAAAATTTTTGAGTATACTTTAGTTGAGCGTTGGAAATATACATGGAGGTTGATTAATATGGCCACAAAAACATTTACAAAAGAGATGCATTTTAATCAAAAATCAGCAAATCAGTTAATTGAAGCATTGAATAATAATAAGTCTCCAAAAAGAAAAATGATAAATAATGTTCAAAATATTTCAGATAAAGATATCATAAAAAAAATGTTTGGAGTGAAAAAATAAGCGTATGGGTATTAAAATAATCAAACTTCAGACATTGTTAGATAGTATTGGTGAAATTAAAACTAAAGATATTTTAAGTCAATTTAAATCTTTACCTGATTATTCCACATCTAATCGAAATGATGTGGAATTTTTTCTTCATGTTAAAGCAATTGATTTTGAAAAAATGGCTCTGTCTACTACTTATTTAGTTTTTTCTGAATATTTGAATGAACATATTTTAGTAGGGTATTTTTCTCTAGCCAATAAACCCTTATTAATGAGTAAAAAAAATTATAGTAAATTATCAAACAATCAACGGCGTTTACTATGTCAAAATGGTAGCCGTACTGAATCCGGTGGTTATCGTGTTAATAGTTATCTGATTGGACAATTAGGGAAAAATTTTTCTGAGGAAGCGTTGAAAACAAAGGCAATCGACGGTACCCAACTTTTAACTCTAGCCTATGATAAAGTCTTCGAAGCAAAACAGCTTATCAATGCACGTTTCGTTTGGTTAGAGTGTCAAAATAACCCGAAATTGATTAAATTTTATTGCGATTTCGGATTTAAAGAAGTAATAGGTTATGAATCTGAAAACAATATGAAAGTTATGATTATGAAATTAAAGTCTTAGCAAACTACTCTTGTCGATATTTAGTTGATTCAAATAAAAAACTCTTCCAAATATGCTTAAGTCATGCATGCTTGAAAGAGTTCAATTTTTTATCCAATTTTATTGTCGCCGTCGATATCTTCGTCGTTTAATTTTTCAACTTCTTTGATAAAGTCTTGACTAATTTCTTCATAGTCTTCCTCTTCACCAATCACGGCTTCATCAGGAATATCATCAAGGTTGGCAAAGAATTCGATATGGTTTTTTAGATTTCTAAAGGTCATCGGCGCATCGCCACCATATTCCCCATCTAAATTAATCATCAATTGTTTACCATCTTCAGGTGTATGTACCTTCAAATAACTTGTTTTGGCATAAATGATTCGTGGGTCATCAACATGTTTGCCCCCATTTAAGACCAAACCGATTAAATGCAGAATTTCTAAAATGTTAGCGGTTTTAACGATAATCAAGGTAAAATTGCCATCGTCTAACTTAGCATCTGGGACGATTTGTTCAAAGCCGCCAACTGAATTGGTTAAAGCTAAGAAAAACATCGACGCATCGCCTTGGTATTCGCCACCATCATATTCTAAATGCATTTTAATTGGTTTAATTTGCGGTAAGAGTTCAGCCCCTTTGACTAAATATGCCAAATAACCAAAAATACTCTTTAATTCAGAAGGTACCTCATAAGTTAACTCAGTTAAGTGCCCTCCTGCTGCAATATTGATAAAATAGTCACGATCTGTTTGACCGATATCCATTTTCACTGTTTGGTTTTTGATAATCACTTCAGCTGCGGCCTTGATGTTGCCTCGAGGAATTTTCAGTGCTCGGGCATAATCATTGGTCGTACCTGCCGGGATAATTGCCATTTTCGGACGATTTTCCAAAGGAGCAATCCCATTGACCACTTCATTAATTGTACCATCGCCACCAGCAGCGACCACTAAATCGAAGCCAGACTCACCTGCGCGTCTGGCTTCGTTTTTTGCAGAGTCTGGCTCTGGAGTGGTTGCATAGGCACTTGCTTCATATCCCGCTTGCTCTAAACATTCTAAAATATCCGCTAAATTGCGTTTTAGAGTTTCTTTTCCGGAAGTTGGATTATATATCACACGTGCTCTTTTCATAACTTTTCCTCTAACGTTTACCTAATTCTTGTTTTAATAATTGGTTAACCACACCTGGGTTGGCTTGACCTTTCGTTGCTTTCATAATTTGACCAACTAAGAAACCAACGGCACGATCTTTACCATTCTTGAAGTCTTCAATAGATTGTGCATTGTTATCTAATACTTCGTTGATGATCGGTAATAATTGTGCTGGGTCAGATAATTGAATCAACCCTTTTTCTTTCACAATAACCTTAGGATCGCCACCATTTTTCATTAACTCTTGGAATACTTTCTTGGCAATCTTAGAAGAAATCGTGCCATCCACAATTAATTGAATCATGCCGGCTAAGCTTTCTGGCGTTAATTTGCTTTCATTTAATTCTAGTTTTTCACTATTTAAGTAAGCAGATACTTCACCCATTAACCAGTTAGAAGCCAATTTCGCATCGGCACCATTTTCAATCGTTGCGTCAAAGAAATCAGACATTTCCTTCGTTTGCGTTAAGACCATCGCATCATATTCTGGTAATTCTAATTCATTGATGTAACGTTCACGGCGTTTCGCAGGCATTTCTGGCAAGCTTTGGCGCACACGTTCAATCCATGCATCGTCAATTTCAAAACGTGGAATATCTGGTTCTGGGAAGTAACGATAATCAGATGAACCTTCTTTGACACGCATCAAGATTGTTGTGTTCGTCTTTTCATCAAAGCGACGAGTTTCTTGTTTGATTTCGCCACCTGATAATAAGACTTTAGCTTGACGTTTTTCTTCATAAGCTAAACCTTTTTTAACAAAAGTCATAGAGTTTAAGTTCTTCAATTCTGTCTTGGTACCAAATTCTTCTTGACCATATGGACGTAAGGAGATATTGGCATCACAACGCATCGAACCTTCTTCCATCTTCACATCAGATACTTCAGTAAATTGGATGATCGAACGCAAGGCTTCCAGATAGGCATAAGCTTCTTCTGGTGAACGCATATCCGCTTCAGATACGATTTCAATTAATGGGGTGCCTTGACGGTTTAAATCAACATAAGAATACCCTTCGTTACCGTGCATGTTTTTCCCAGCATCTTCTTCCAAATGCACGCGTTCAATGCGGATTTTTTTCTTTTTCCCTTCGACTTCGATTTCAATCCATCCATCATGGCCGATTGGTTGGTCGAACTGAGAAATTTGGTAAGCTTTTGGATTATCAGGATAGAAATAGTTTTTGCGGTCAAAGTGTGTATGTTGACTAATTTCACAGTTCAACGCTAAAGCAGCTTTCATCCCAAATTCCAAAGCACGTTTATTCATTACTGGTAACACACCTGGATAGCCCCAGTCAATGACGTTGGTATTACTATTTGGTTCTGCCCCGAAATGCGCTGGAGCAGGTGAGAAAATTTTAGAGTCCGTTTTTAATTCAACGTGGACTTCAAGCCCGATGACTGTTTCAAAATTCATTAGTTCGCGCCTCCTAAAATGACTGGTTTTTTCGTATGGAAGTCAGTTGCTTGCTCGAATGCTGCCGCTGCTTGATACATGGTTGCTTCATCGAAATGTTTACCAATAATTTGTAAGCCAACTGGTAATCCTTCGCTAAAGCCACATGGCACTGACATACCAGGTAGACCTGCTAAGTTCACAGGAATGGTTAAGACGTCACTTAAATACATGGTAATTGGATCATTGATATTTTCACCTAAACCATAAGCAACAGTTGGTGAAGCTGGACCAATGATTAAATCGTAATTGGCAAAAACATTATCAAAATCTTGTTTGATTAATGTACGGACTTGTCCGGCTTTTTTGAAGTATGCGTCATAGTAACCTGCTGAAAGTGAGAAAGTCCCTAACATGATACGGCGTTTAACTTCTGTACCAAATCCTTCACTTCTTGAGTTAACATAAACATCTTCTAAGTTTGAGATATTTTCAGAACGGTAACCATAACGAATACCATCAAAACGTTGTAAGTTTGAACTAGCTTCTGAGGAGGCAATAATATAGTAAACAGCTACCCCATATTTTGAGTGTAGTAAGCTGACTTCTTCTACCGTCGCACCTAATGCACGGAAAGTATCAGCTGCTTTTAAGATAGCTTCTTTGACACCTGGTTGGATTCCTTCACCTAAATATTCTTTTGGTAAAGCAATCTTCATGCCTTTGACAGACTGACCAATTTTCGCTGTAAAGTCAGGTACAGAAACCCCAGCAGAAGTGCCATCTTTTGGATCATAACCACTAATCGCATTTAAAGTTAAGGCATTATCTTTTACATTACGAGTCAATGGTCCAATTTGGTCTAGAGATGACGCAAAGGCAATCAAACCAAAACGAGACACGCGACCATATGTTGGTTTCATACCGACAATCCCGTTAAAAGCTGCTGGTTGACGGATAGAACCACCTGTATCAGAACCTAATGAAACAGGAACTTGACCGGCTGCGACACTGGCTGCTGAACCACCTGAAGAACCTCCAGGAACTTTGGTGTGATCCCAAGCATTGGTTGTTTTCTTGAAATGTGAAGTTTCGGTACTACCACCCATCGCAAATTCATCCATGTTTAATTTACCCACAGGAATCATATCTGCTTGATATACTTTTTCCATGACAGTCGCATCATAAATTGGATCAAAGTTGTAAAGAATTTTAGAAGCCGCAGTCGTGCGCAAATCTTTCGTTACAATATTATCTTTAATCCCAATTGGAAGACCTGCTAAAACATTGCCTTCACTGATGCCTTTTTTGTCTAAAGCTTTAGCCATTTCTAAAGCTTTTTCTTCGTTTAAAGTAATGAATGAACCCATGGTGTCTTCCGTTTCTTTAATACGGTCAAAAGTCGCTTGTGTTAAATCTTGCGCTGAAATTTCTTTTGAGACTAATAGGGCATGTAATTGTTCTAATGATTGATCATATAATTTAGTCATTATGCACCGGCCTCCCCGTTATCAATAATTGCTGGCACCTTGATAAAGCCATTTTCACTTTCAGGTACATTTCTTAATAATTCTTCACGGTCAAAACCTGGTTGTGCCACATCTTCACGCATCACATTGACAGTTTCGATGACGTTAGAAGTAAAAGGAACACCCGTAGTATCTACTTCTTCTAATAACTCAACCATATCGATAATCTTACCTAATTGAGTCGTAAATTCATGTAATTCTTCATCTGGAAAGGCTAGTTTCGCCAACTTAGCGACATGTTTTACTTGTTCTTCACTAATCGCCATAATCTTCCTCCTATTTTTCACAGACCTTTTGTTAGTTCCGTTCATTTTCTATCTATACTTGGATATTGTAACATTTAATTGAAAATCATCCTAGTTAATTCAGAAATCTTTTTAAACATTTTTTCAAAAAAGTCACATTTTCTGAAAATATTTTGTAAAATAGCACAATTTCTTCATTCTTTTAGTCTGCTAGTGCTTCAACCATTTGCTCTTCGCTCCAAACTTCAATTCCTAAACTTTGGGCTTTAGTTAATTTACTGCCAGCATCCGCCCCGGCAATAACTAAATCTGTTTTTTTCGATACCGAACCAGTGACTTTACCCCCTAAGCTTTCAATCTTGGCTTTGGCTTCCTCGCGCGTATAAGTTGTTAATTTACCTGTAAGCACGATGGTTTTATCCTTAAATGGGGACTGAACACTGGCTAACTGGGCTTGAGTAACGCCTAGATAGCGTAAGTTCACGCCTGCTGCTTTTAATTCCGCTAATAATTCATGGACTTCATCATTGGCAAAATAAGTCGTTAAGCTATTAGCAATCGTCTCACCCATAGTATGCAAGTTTAAGATATCTTCGGCTTTGGCTTGACTTAAGTTTTCAATGGTTTCATAGTGTTCTAACAAGATTTTTGCAGCTTTAGCCCCAACATGTCGGATGCCTAAGCCAAATAATAAACGCTCTGCAGAATTCGCCTTACTTGCTTCAATCGCCTTTAGTAAATTATTGGCTGATTTTTCTTTGACTTTATCTAAAGTTAATAATTGTTCTTGTGTTAAATAGTATAAATCCGCGACATCTTTCACCAATTCTTTTTCATACATTTGCTCAATAACTTTCGGACCCAAGCCATCGATATTCATCGCCTGTCTAGAAACAAAATGACTCAAACCTTCTTTCATTTGCGCACTACATTTAGGATTGATACAGCGCAGTGCCACTTCCTCTTCTAAATGGACCAATTCACTGCCACAGACTGGACAATGCGTCGGTTTAGGATAAGGGCTACTTGCTGCCTCACGTTTTTCGACAATGGCATGGTCGACTTCTGGAATGATATCTCCCGCTTTATAAATAATTACATGGTCGTTTAAGCGTAAATCTTTTGCCTCGATATAATCCATATTATGCAGACTAGCCCGACTGACAGTAGTCCCTGCAACTACCACTGGATCCATCACTGCAGTAGGTGTCACAACGCCAGTACGTCCCACCGTCCACTCAATTTCACGAATCACTGTCTCAGCTTCTTCAGGTGGAAATTTATAAGCAATGGCCCAACGTGGAGCTTTAACAGTAAATCCTAATTCATCTTGTAAGCTTAAATCATTGACCTTAATGACGATCCCATCAATTTCATAAGGTAAGTCCGCACGCTTTTCATGATACTCAGTTATATATTCCCAAATTTCATCGACGGTTTGGCAGATACGACGGTTCGGATTGATCTTAAAACCTAAACGATCCAACGCTTGCAAGGCCTCTTCTTGTGTGGCAACTTCTAAGGGACCAAATTCCGCTACTGTATATAAAAAAGTACTTAAATTCCGTTGTGCAGTTACTTTAGTATCCAATTGACGCAGACTTCCTGCCGCAGCGTTTCGTGGATTTGCAAATGTTTCTAGTCCTTCTTGTTCACGTGCCTCATTTAATTTCATAAAGCTTTCTTTTGGCATATAACATTCGCCACGGACTTCAATTGAGATAGGTTCTGGTAAAGTCATCGGAATAGAGCGAACAGTTTTCAGATTTTCGGTAATATTTTCACCGACACTACCATCCCCACGAGTGGCCCCACGCACGAAGCGACCATTTTCATAACGCAAAGAAATAGACAAGCCATCAATCTTTAACTCACATTCGTAACTATAATTGTGGTGGCCTAGTGCTTTTGCCACCCGTGCATCAAAGGCTTCAAGCTCGCCCTTACTGAACGCATCATTTAAGCTATAAAGTGGTACCTCATGCACAGCTTTTTCAAATCCGTCTAAGATTACCCCGCCAACACGCTGAGTAGGTGAATCTGGTGTGATACTTGATGGATATTGCGTTTCTAATTGGACAAGTTCTTGATAAAGTTTGTCATATTCACTATCTAACACTTTTGGTTGATCTTTGACATAATAGAAATAAGCATATTCATTTAACGTTTTTTGCAAATTTTTGATTTTTGCTAATGCTTGTTCTTTTTCCATGATTTTCTTCCATTCTTATATTTTTTCAATTGGGGCAAAACTAGCTAAAAGTCGTTTAATTCCTTGACCTGTAAAGGCAATATCTAATTCATAATCCCCATTATTTTCATGTACCTTCACCACAGTTCCAACTCCCCATTTTTTATGATTGACCTTATCACCAGCTTGCCAAGAAACATTGGCTTTTGGTGTAGCCGTATTGGGGAAGGTCTTTTTCGCAATTGTTTGGTACTGTGGTTTTTGGTAACTAGGACGATTTTGCGTTTGACCATAAGAACGATTGCCATAAGTACTACTTGAATTGGCGCTACTATGGTTTTGACGACTCTTCATAAAATCAGCAGCCGACATTCCTTGACCAAAGGAGGCTTTAAACTCGTCGCTTGATTGTATTTGACGTTTGGCATAGGTACCGATTGGCTCAAGTAAATCTTCCTCAATCTCATCGACAAAGCGTGAAGGTCGATTAAATTGGGTGCGACCATAAATCGTTCGTGAAATTGCATTGGTAATATACAACTCTTCTTCAGCTCGGGTAATTCCTACATAAGCTAAACGGCGTTCTTCTTCCATGTCTGCTTCATCATCATTGGCACGCAATAATGGGAATAATCCTTCTTCCATCCCCACTAAAAAGACAATCGGAAATTCCAATCCTTTGGCTGCATGAAGCGTCATGAGTGTCACTTGGGTCGTCTCTTCTTCTAAATTATCAATATCTGACACTAAAGCCAAATCATTTAAGAATAGGCTTAATTTTTCCGCCTCTTCTATGTTTTCATATTCAGGTGATTGCGCAAACTGTTGGTCAAATGCTTGCGTAACAGTTAAGAATTCATTTAAGTTGTCAATTCTGGCATTGGCTTCAATCGTATTTTCATTTTTCAAAGCTTCTAAATAGCCAGTTTTTGCTAAAATTTCTTCCGTGAGTTCAGTAATGGAGAGGTACGTTTGCATCTTCGCAAAGCCATCCATCATTTCCCCAAACTTCGCTAATTCTTTGGCAGCTTTTCCTGAAACATTGGATAAAGCCACACTTTCGCAAGCCTCTAGCATGGACATCCCATGTAATTGCGCAAAGTCTCGGAATTTTTCCACTGATGTCGCACCAATCCCTCGTTTTGGCACATTAACCACACGTGCAAAACTAATCGAATCTTGCGGGTTAGCAATCATCGCTAAGTAAGCTAAAATATCACGAATTTCTTTACGCTCATAGAATTTTTGACCGCCAACCATTTTATAAGGAATACTTGATTTCAATAACATTTCTTCGACCACACGTGACTGCGCATTGGTTCGATATAAAATCGCAAAATCGCCATAGTTCTTCCCATGTTTTTGAATATGGTCATTGATTTCTTTGACGATGAACTGGGCTTCATGACGTTCATTATCGCCACGGTAATATTGGATTTTCTCACCAGTTTCATTTTCGGTCCATAAGTTTTTCTTTTTACGGTTCACATTGTTTTCGATGACTTGATTGGCCGCTTTTAGAATATTTTTTGTTGAGCGATAATTTTGTTCCAGTAGTATCACTTGGGCATCAGGATAATCTTTTTCAAAATCCAAAATATTTTGCATATCGGCCCCACGCCAACCATAAATACTTTGGTCTGCATCCCCAACGACACAAATATTTTGAAAGCCGCGTGCCAGCATATTCACCAATAAATATTGCGCATGGTTGGTATCTTGGTACTCATCAACATGAATATATTGGAATTTATTTTGATAGTGACGTAGCGTATCTGGTGATTGACGGAATAACTCAATTGTATTCATAATTAAATCATCAAAGTCCATGCATTGATTTTCACGCAATACATCTTGATAACGGGCATAACACTTGACCACCGTCTGTTTGAAATAATCGGCCCCAGCTAAACTTGCATAATCGTCTGCCGTCTGCATGGCATTTTTCGCGTTACTAATCGCTGCAAGAATCCCACGCGGCTCATGTTTTTTCGGATCTAGGTTTAACTCTTTAACAATTCGCTTCATCAAGGCAAGCTGTTCTGAACTATCTAAAATCGTAAAATTACGCGAATAGCCAATCGTTTCAACTTCTCGGCGTAAAATACGTACACACATCGAGTGAAATGTTGAAATCCAAACACTTTCGGCTACATCTCCTAATAACTGATGAATACGTTCTTTCATTTCACGAGCGGCCTTATTGGTAAAGGTAATCGCTAAAATATTCCAAGGATTTACGTAACATTCTTCAATTAAATAAGCCACGCGATGAGTCAACACCCGTGTCTTCCCACTTCCTGCACCAGCCATTAATAATAGTGGTCCTTGCGTGGTCGTCACGGCTTGGCTCTGACGTGGATTCATTCCATTAAGTAACGGGCTATTTACTGACATTGACAACATCCTTTTCATTTAGTTTTCAATCTTTTTCATTATACCACGAATACACGTTCTATTAAATGCGAACACACAAAAAAGCCCACGAATTTTCCGTGAGCTGAGATAATAACTATACAAAACATACTATCTAAAAGTAATCTCGTCAAAACAATATCAAAATCCAATGTCCGAACATTAATGGGATTTTATTTTGTCGTTGAGTAACCGTTCATATTTTTTGATTAAATCTAGAATCTGATTAAAATTCAATTGTTGCCTAAAGATCATCTGTTTCATTTGTTGAAAATCACTTTCAAACACTGAAATAGCCTCGTTTGAAGGAATCAGTTTGATATTACCTTGTTTGATTTCATCATATTTCGCCCAATTACACGGATAAAATTTTTTCTTAAAATCAACTACTTTAAATAAAACTTCAATATTTTCTAAGCTTTCATCCATCATGCTATGTTTTAACAATTTATAAACATCATAATAGTGTCTTGAATATCTCATTGGATAATTTCCGTTGACCCTATTTGCCTCACGATGTAATACGGTAATCTTTTCATAAAAAGTTCTGATGCATTCTACTGTATACACTTCGAATTGATCTGAAAAAATATTCGGATATGCCTCAGAAATATATGGCTTAATTTTATACATCGAAGCAGGTATGGGTTCAGCCAAACACCCTATCTCTAACCTAATTACTTGGAGAATTGCTGTATCACTATATTTTTTAGGGTAATCGAAACATATGGTTTGTCCATCCAATTCATCAATATAAAACCTAAACTGCTTATTGGGTAATAATTTTGCAAAATCAGCAACTAATATTGGTAAAAAACGTCTTTTAAAAAAAGTTTTGTATCAGTATTTAACATTTCGTTGAATTTTGCTTGCTTTGTATTACTACGTTTTTCGTAAGGCTCATTCTTTCCATAACCAATCAATTCCCAGTTTAAAGCTAAATCAATATCTTCTGAAAATCTATCTATAATCCCATAAACTTTAGAAAGGCTGGTTCCCCCTTTGAAAACTATATGATTTTTATATTTAAATTCAGAGAATAGGTAGCGTAAAACAACACAAACTCAAAAATCTTTCTCAATAATCGCGGTTGATAAATTTAATTTTTCAGATGTATTTTGAATAACTAATGCTAAGTCTTCTTCACTTATTTGAAGTAGTTTATCCATATTATCCCTCCTGAATTTGAAAAAGTACTTTTTGAATCCAGAATGGCAATTTTCCAGTATCCTTCGTTAAATTCTCTGGTACTTGTTGTGCATATTTTCGCAATTGATTTATCTCAACATCAGAAATATTTTCTTCACCCAATGCACGTATCGCTTGAATCAAAATGGATAACTCTCTAGAATAGCTTGTAATATTTCGGTTTGTTGTGTGTTTGAAAATTATTTTTTTACCACGATAATCATATGAACGATATGATCCATCAGAAATATAAATGTATTCATTAGGTATCTGTGTAGAAAGTCCTGTATAATTTAACGCTGTATCTCCAAATGGCGCAATTGACCAAGCAAACTTTTCTGCAATTTTTTCTGCCACTTGGTTTGCATCAGGATAAGAATACTCTTCAAGAATTTCACTATAATTCGGTTTAGTATATAACCCATCAATCAGACGATCAATTACATTTTCATTATTTAGTCGCAATAGTATTGATTTGACTGTATTTTTTGTACCATACTGATAAAAATCATTTATTGAATAGATAGTTCCTGGATTTTCACAAATAATATTTTGAATTTGTTCCGTTGTTGACATTTCTCACACCACCTTTGCACCCAAAATTATATACTTTTGGGTGCAAAATGTCAAAAAATTACCACCTTACTTTATCTACAAAAAATCAGTAAGGTGGATAACAATTATTTATTCATTCTTAACTTTTGCATTTCTAATAATTTTTCTTGTAAAGCTGGGTCTACCGCAAAAAGATACAACCCATTTACTCCACGGGTCAACAAAACATTCAACTCATTTTTCAATAAAGTATCTGAAAGATAGACTTTTTCACCATTTTTTAGCTCTCTACGTTGGATGGCTTTTTTATTTTTGCTCGCTTCACGGTCAAAAATAATCTTACCATCACGATATTTCACAGACGGACCAATGATTACTCCTGCATAATTCAAGTCAAAACCTTGAATCGTAAATGTTGAACCCACTTCATCAATCGTTTGTTCTTGCTCCGCCCAAGCTAATGATTTATTACAACGCTTTTGTTCCTTTGTAGTTGGTAATTGTAGATTCCATGGCATGTGAAATTCACCAACTGACACATTCCAATACTCACTATCAACAGGTTTCTTTTTATCAATGTAATCCCAATCAAAAGTAGCTAGCATACGAGACAAACCGTGCTCTTGATTTTCTGCTTTTTGTTTTATAGCCTCAAACATTTCAGCTGGATTTTCAAAAACTTTCAAATCATAGTTGGCATCGTCAGGGATTGGTAAAATTTCCCTATAATCAGTAAAATGACGTATCCAATTAACCGTTTCTTTACTTGCATTAATCCGCATTTGATTTTGTAACTCAATATATCTTCCATGTTGAATGGCATCATGTTTCATGTAGGCAATTTCATTTTCTTCCCAATGTTGCTCACGGGACAATATCTGGTTTTCATCAAAAACAACGACCACTGTACGCGCGCGATTCAAAATATCTACCAATTGATTTTTCCCTCGATATGCCTGTTTACCCTGTGTCCAAAGTAAATGTGCTTCGTCAATCACCACCACATCTACCGGATCATCAGGTGAAGTCCGAGTAATAAAACTTGTTGGTTTAGAAACGATTGGAATATCTTCTTTTAACGAATATCCAAGCTTTTTGACAATTTGTTCATAGACCTTTAATTGTTGATCGTGATTCACTAACAAATATATACTGCGATTTGTAAACAATGGGTACTCCTCTAAATTGGAAAGTTCTAGCAAATCACAGAATAGGCTACTCATCAATACAGTTTTCCCTGTACCGGCTTGTCCATTGACTAAAATTAATTGGCCAACTTGGTTTTGTGTAAGTGTGGATTCAATCTTTTGAATAATCAAATCTTTAGCCGCTAACTGTTCTTGTGTTAATTTATGATAGGGTGATGCTTTAAAAATCGCAGAATCTTTAATCACCCGCTCTAATGGAAATAATTCTTTATTTTTTTGTCGAAGTTTGCGCCAAATTTTAGAAAAAATGACTTCAAGCTCATCAGACGTATAGTATTCACTTTGTGGATTAGTCCGACGATTATTGACATGTTTAATTCCCTCAACGCTTAATAAATAATGCATCAATCTGTTTTCGACATCTAATGTCAATGATTTATTGAAATGTTTATGGCCAATCACATACATTTGAGACGTTTGTGATTGCTTTAATTCTTTCCAATCATCGCGCACTTGGTCATCGGCATTTAAATGTTCCAAAGTACGTCGGATAATATCATTTGTTTCACCTACATAAACCGTATAGCTATGATGTTCGTCTCTATCGTTTACAATATAAACCGTTGGATAGTTCAGCAACAATTTACTATCTTGTGCTTCTATAAAATTTTCTTTAAATTCTTTTAATGCTTTTTCGTTATATGCTAAATCATAAATAATGGGTGATTCCACATCTACCAAATTTTTTCACCTCAATTAATCCCAATTATTCTTTGTGACACCTAACAAATCAAACTGATCTTGTAAGTCACGATAATCTAAATTGTCATACATATTGTTATCATTATTATAATAATCGTACTGCATTGTTTCAACATTTAAATTATCCGAAACTTCAATAGGAATCGATTCAACAAAGCCATTGATGATAAGGTGTTTAAAAATAATTTTCTTCTCTACATTCTTTTGTGGCTCTTTTAATTCCTTATTCATTATTGATTGAATTAGATTGATATCAAGATTAGGAAAAGGATCACTAAACACCTGTAAAAACAAATCAAGTAACTCATCAGGATAATCTGCATTCTCTATCTCCTCTGCCGTATTAAAATACCATTCTTCAAAATCATCTTGTAAAGGTGAAATAGTTACTGCAGGCAACCTACATATTTCACGAAACCGTACTAAACATGAAATCCTTTGTTTAACTAGATCTAATGTATAATTATGTTGTGTATTCTTTAATTGATATTTTGATAAAATACTTAAGACTTTATTTACATCAATATCTCTATTCGCTGCCTTAAATTCTGTTTCAAAATATTGGATTATTTCTTTAGGATATTTGTGTCGTATCAGCTTATTCATTGTTTGTTTATATTTTTCACCGTATTCTAATTGCAAAAAATATTTTTCATCTGTAAATCCACAAATCTTTCTAAACTTCGATAGCTTCTCATCTCTATCAATTATGATTTCTTTATTTCTGAAAAAGTTTGATTTTTGTTCAATCAATTTAGATTGTTCTACGTTATGAATATACTTTTGAAAATCCAATTCTAGTCTCAACTTATTTTTTTCGCTCAAATCCAATTCATGAAAATCAAAAAGTGATAAAAACACCATTTTTCTTTTATGATCAAATTTATTTTCATATATTTCTTTTACAGTAATTTCATAACAAGCAACTAATCCTAAAATTAGTTCATTTTTCATAAGCGGTCTCATGCCATAACGTTTTCTATACCAAAAAAGTAAGTTAAACTTTTCCCGTTCAGATAAATTATCTTTTCCTCTCTGCTTTGACATCCTATCTGTTTTAATTTTCTTTTTATTATCACGCTTTAATTTCTTCTTAGCTATTTGAATATTATTCTTTTTTTGATGTTGAATTTTATTTTGTTTGCTCTTACTTTTTGCTACGTTAGGAATTTTCTTAACAAGTTTAACCTCGACTTTTTTTGTTGTATTATTTTGCTGAACTTCTTCTTTCATCTGATTATGTAAAGATAGAAGTCCTAAATAAAGTTGATTATTAATCCCCATATCATCACCTATTATAAATTATTCATTAACTAAATTCATTTGAGTAAAACAAAACTAGCTAGTTTCATTCAAATCTGTGATAAATCATTCCATCATTCATTTTTATCCTACTATATTCCTTCACCCTTCAAATCTATAGGAATATCCACATCTAGTACAATATCATCATGTGGTATCATTTCATATTCGATTAACTCTAGCTCATTATCCTCATTTAGATAAACATTAGTTACTTTACTAGGTAACTTGCGGTAATCTCCAGCAAATTCAAATAAGTTAGGTAAATATAAATAATTTTCTCGACTCTCATCCACAATTGAAAGTAAATTAGTTTCTGAATCATAGCCAACAACCAAATACTGATGGCCATGTATAAAACTTAAACTATCTTTTCCGATATATGTAGCCACTACATATTTCACTTTCCACACAACCTTTCTACAGAGCTAAAATCAACACTCTAACAATTATATTCATAAATAAATTTTATCACCTTAAGCCAAAACAAGAAAGCGTTTCTAAAAAAATAAGAGAGATGGATGAACTCCCTCTCTCTTATCTATATGACTATTCTTTTGCTCTTAAGACTCTACACGAAAGAAGTGCAATACTCGCAACAAAAAGACTCATCCAACCAAGTAAAATCGAGGTTTGTTTCATGCCTGATTGTGGTAATTCAGCTTGTGAAGAAGTCTTAGTCTTTTGCTCAGCAACTTTTGTAATATTTACTTCTTTACCCAAGCCTTGTGGGTGTTTATTGCTTTTTGTTTTATTTGAATTTGACATCTCAGCTTGATTGTCTGACGAATGTAACACGGTGTTTTTCACTTCAGACTTTTTCTCAATATCCATAACTTCTAATTTCGCACTTAGTGGATCAGTTTGTATGTCTATTGTTGTTGAATGAGTCTCTTTACTTTCTTCAACTACTGGATTTGTTGATGTCGCGGTTTCAGTTACTTCAATTGTTGGTTCAGTCTGGGTACCATTTTCCGTCACTTCTGGTGTAGATTCCGTTTGGGTACCTGTTTCCGTCACTTCTGGTGTAGATTCTGTTTGGGTACCTGTTTCCGTCACTTCTGGTATGGATTCTGTTTGCGTACCTGTTTCCGTCACTTCTGGTGTGGATTCTGTTTGCGTACCTGTTTCTGTTTTTTCAGGCGTTGAGATGACACTTTGTTTACCATCTAATGCAGCCATTGCACTCGACAATAACTGTACATATCGATCAACAACGACTTGCACGACATCCGGAGTATCAAGTGTATCTTCTACCTCTTTAACTGTTTGATCAAAAGTTACTTGCACATCAGCACTGGCATTTTGATATAACACTTGTCCTTTTAGCTCTTGAGCTTGAGCAAATAATTGTGCTAGTTGATTGATATCCGTTGGCTGACCATCTAAAGCAGTGCGAGCTTCACTTAACTTATCTACTATTTGATTTACTTCTGCTTGTGTCGCTTTTTCTTTTGAACTTAATAATTTAGCAGATCGTACAAGTGCATCGTAAGCAACTTGTTTTAATGGATCAGCATTGTAATAGTTCGCTTGTTGTACTAATTTTGGATATTCTACTAATTCATCCGTTAATGCTGTTAAATCCGTTTCAGCACCATCTAAAGCAGCAAATTTTTCTTTCAGATCATTAACTTCGCGATTGATTACTTCTTGCTTTTCTTTCGCAGTGATTAACTTCTGAGCAGATAATAGCGCTTGATTGAAACGAATTTGTTTATCCTTACTTGCATTATAAAATTTTGCTTGATCTTGAACATCAGCTACTTGTTTTACTAAATCCAGCAACTCTGTCTTATTAATCAATGTAAGTGTTTTGATGTTGTAAGTATTGTTATTCACTTCAAATGATGGATCTTCTAAAAATTCATATCCTTCTGGCAATTCAGCTTTAACGATATATTTGCCTACAGGTACGATTTTTCCAAAATCACTTTTAGCATACTTAGCTTGCGGAATACGAATTTCTAGCCCTGAATCATTGACTAAAATAAGTGTGTCTGTATCTGGAATTTCACGATTAACATCTACTAATACATTTGCTTTTTCTTTTAAATGTACGAAAAATTGCACTTTTGCTGTACTTGTGGCTTCATCAATATTTACATTAACCGATTGATTGCCCGCTAAAGTTGCCCAATCAGTATCATATAAGAATAAATCAAATTGATAGTCACCAAAAGGTAGAATTAATACATTATCACCATCAACATATCGAGGAATATCCGCTAAATGTTTACCCGTTTGATCTTTCACAGCATAAGCAAAGGCTATATCCACTGCTTGATTTGTTGTCTGATCAACAGCTTCAACCGTTACTAAACCATTCGTATTCCCAATACTAATTAAATCCGCCACATTTGCTGAAGCTTTATTTCCAGCATAGTCTTCTACCACATATTTAAATTGTGATAAATCAGCTAAATCAAGTGGTAAGGTGAAAGAACCATCCTCATTTTGGGCGACATAAACACGATGGTCAGAAACTGTTGTATCACCATTTACTTTCAGATTAATATTTGTGGTCAAACCATTTTCATCGGGAACCAGATAAAAGACTTGTTCTCTAAAAATACCGGCTAACCCATTTTCAATTGCACGACGTGGTTTAAAGATAAATTGATCTTTATCATATGTCGCAGTCGTAATTACTGGTGCTTGTCGGTCAATAATCACTTTAAAATCAACTGACTGTTCTTTTGCACCTGGTACTTCAGAACGATACGTAAGCACATAGCGATATTCTCCATCTTCTAGTGGATTACCTGATTGATCAACACCCTGCCATTCAGTATTAAAAATAATGCTTGATTTTGGTCTTTTCTCATTGCCACTGTAATAATTCTTTTGTCCATCTTGCCCTTCACTCTGCCACAATACATGCTCGCGATTACTGTCATCCGCACGATATACACTTGCTTTTAAGTCGGTATAATTTCGTAAAAATACACCTTTAAACGCCAGTGAATCTTGGTTACCATCATCATTCGGCGAAATAGCTAAATGTGGTTGGCCATTTTCATCCAGTTTTAGAACGAAATCACCATTTTCATCTTTAAACGTACCCAATGCTTTAATTTCGAAATCAGTGGTCTTTCCAGTCGAGTAAACTTTATCGACACTTCCAGTTACTAAACCTGTAAAATTATCAGAACTAGCTAACTTTTCAGAATTATCTGCATCAATTTCGAAATAAAATCCGCCTTTACCATCAGCAATAAGTGAATAAACTGGCTCTTCAACAACCGGTAAGTTTTGGAATTCACCATGGAAACCAACATATGGAATGCTGATTACATCGCCATCATCGACACTATCAGTAAAACGAACAAACCCCTCCAGATAGTAGCCATTTTTCATGAGTTCATTTAATTCTGGCGTAAACGATGACGCATCAATTTGAATCTTTACAACCTCGCTACTGTTGGCTTTAACTGTCAACCCGCTAACTGATGATTCACTTAGCTGTCGTGGTGTTAAAGTTATTTTTCCCTCCTCGACAGCATCCGTATCTAGATAAACATGATAATTTAACTTGCGGTCTTCATTTGAAATATTGTGCACAACTACCTCAAAATCAAACGTATCCCCGACATTGCCAAGCGTTAAACTACCATAACCATCTTTACCTGTAACAAATAAATCAGTAGAAGTTGCCGCATTTACATCAATAATACCCGCTCCTTGTTGACGCGGAGAAGTATAAGCTTGGGATTCTTTATTATAATGAGGTTTTGCCGTACTCATTAGTAAATGTTTCACTAGCTCTTCTAATTCCTGCGGGGTTTTCGCTGGATATTTTGCTTTTAGGTACTGTTTAACCAAGACAGCTGCCCCAGCAACATGAGGTGAAGCCATACTTGTCCCATTCATATTGGCATAATCATTATCATTGATAGCTGCATATATGCCACCCCCAGGAGCCGCTAAATCAGGTTTTAATTCACCGTCAGCAGATAAACCCCAACTTGAAAAATCAGACATAGAACCTGCATTTGGATTTTCGTCAAAAACAGATTCATTATTAAACTGGATTTGATACTGATTTTTCGCTAAAGCTTCCCCAAATTCATTTGGGATGAAAATAGCTGGAATGGCCACCGCTGTTTCATCTAAGGCCATGCTAATATTGGCTTCATTTGGGCGGCTATTAAAAATCACTGCTCCAATAGCCCCTGCTTTTGTGGCATTGGCTACTTTTTCAGA
>DWVH01000003.1 GCA_019120335.1 Candidatus Enterococcus stercoripullorum | reverse complement strand
TTTATTATAATGCTGGTAATTAGATTGCACAATGATAATTTAATTTGGTTTTAATGTTTTAGACATGAATTAGACTGTTATTTGGAAAAATCTTAGTCGAATTTATTATGTTGTTTACCGCATATTTGGTGTTGTTCAGGGGATAGACTATTGAAGATTAGATGAGAAAAGGCTATGCTATGTGCATAAAACTACTTAATATGTCTGATAACAAATTGATAAAATCAAGTTACCGGAAAGTGAATTAGATGGGGAAAAATAAATAGTAAAATTACTAAATCTATTTCTTTAGTGATTTGGATTTTTGATGTTCAAATTGGTAAGAAAAATCGTCGTGGACGTTGGATTAGGTAAGAAAGATTTTTAGTGGTGCAAAAAAGTAATAAAATTCGGGTGTTCGGACAAACAAAGATGTATTTGTTATGAATGTTCGAATTTTATTTTTTATTTAATATCTATAGTGGAGGGTGCAGGATGCTCGAAGTCAAGTCTGTTAAGAAAAGTTATGGGGATGATGTTGTTTTAAAGGATGTTTCTTTGTCTGTAGAATCTGGAGAAATTGTTGGTTTTGTAGGTGAAAATGGTGCAGGAAAAACCACGTTAATTAGGGCTATTTTGGGTTTACACAATATAGATTCAGGAGAAATTATCTTTAATGGTGTCAAAAATTTTCAACATAACCAAATGATGATGAAACAAATAGGTTATTTGTTAGATACTGAGCTTTTTGAATATCTGAGTGCTTATCAGAGTTTGGAGTTAATGGGGATATATGAAGGAGAACGGTATAGTAAACAGCAAATAGAGGACATGTTAGCTCGAGTATTGCTAAATGCAGATAACAAACCGATTAAATCATACTCTTATGGCATGAAACAAAGGTTACGTTTGGCAATGGCAATGATAAGGCCTCGTAAGTTATTAATTTTAGATGAGCCTTTATTAGGCTTAGATATTAAAACAATACAAGAATTTAAACATTACCTAAGAGAGATTGCAAATTCAGGAGTGGCGATCTTATTATCCTCTCATCAGCTATCAGAAATTGAAGATATAATTGATCGATATATGATTTTAGATTCAGGAGTTATTCAAAAAGAAGTACTAGGTAAACAAACTGCTTATAAAGTATCATTAGGACTTGATGCTGCAGATGTGCAAAAATTTTTATCTGAATTAGAACTCAGTGATTCTGATAATATTAGAGTTGAGGGGAAGAATATATATGTCATAAGTCAAGATGTGCTGAATGTTGTTTTAAAAGCTGCTTATAATCAAGAATTGAATGTTAAATTTCAACAAATTAACATTGTGAATCAATTGTTTTTAGATAAAGGAGAATAAAATGATTAATCTAATTTATGCAGAATTATATAAATTATGGAAAAATAGAAGGGTCTTAGCGATTGGGGCTTTATCATTAATTCCATTTGTCTTTGCGTTCATGGTATCTTTGAATCTAAAATCAATGAAAATTGCTGACTCTGCATTTAGCTTGTTGACCTATCCACAAAGTATGTGGCAATTTGTTTACGGATTTTATTTGCCGATTTTAGTTATGACATATCTATCATGCTCGTTGGGACGTGAGTTGAAAAATGGAAGTTTGGTATATGAGGTGACAAGAGTGGCCAACAGGAAAAAAATAGTCTATGCAAGAATGTTAACTATTGTGTTGCTTAACTTGGCGTATTTCCTTGTCTTTCAGTTAGTAAGTATATTGTCATATATGCTATTTATTAATAATACTCGTTTTGGAAATGGTTTAGGTACATTTCAAAATGATTATGTAGAAATATTATTAAGCCTTTTCACATTATTATTACAAATGATGCTTTGTCTATTGACTTTTGTTCTATCGATAAAGTTTTCTGCCATTATATCTGTTATGATATCGTTAGTAATCTCGATTTTAATTTCATTATGTTCAGGTATAACGGTAATTAGAGATTTTATTCCAGGTACTGTCTTTTATGGTTCGCAATTTTTCTCAGATAGTCGTTTACAGATAGTTATGTTTGAACAAAGTATAGAAATTATTTTGTTAATAGTACTAGCTGTTTTTGTCAGCCAGAGTTTATTTAAAAAGGTTAGTGTTTAAGATATGAAGATAAAAAATAAAAATGCAACGATTATTTATGCGAATCGTTTTATTTCGCTGATTGCTGAATATGGTTATACGATACTTATCAACATTTATTTATCGAGAATTTCTGTGCGTTTTGTGATGTATTTTTGGGCGGTAAAATTACTAGCTAGTCTTGTCGCAGCAAAACTCAAAAACCATTTGCCACAAAACAATAGTCGAATGGCACTGTTTTCTCTGGAAGTGACGAAAGCGGTCTTGTTGATTTTACTTGCTTTCTACTTTGAATCACTGGTACTGTTTTTACTCGTTTTTCTTTTAGAGATATGCAATACGTTGTTTTCTAGCAAGTTGTATGCGACGGTTCCTCATTTAATCGCTAAACAGAATTTGATTCGATTTAATTCAGTATATACCAGTATTGGTTCCATCTCGTATTTCTTAGCGCCGATGATTGTCGGGGTAAATCTCACTCGCCATCAACATTATCTGTTTGTGTTATACGCGTTGCTCGTGTTTGTTGGCTCGCTCGGTTTGTTATTCATTCGTATTCAAACGAAAGATGATAAAAAAGAAGAACAAGTAGTTAAAGACAGACAGCATTATCATTTTTCGAGTATTATGCAGCACCAAACGGCTTTTTTGATGATGATTGTCATCGGTTTGCTAAGTTCAATAGGGGTACTTTTTGATACGTATGAAGTGAGGTATCTTATCCAAGGAATAGGACTGAGCGAGCAGCAATACTCCTTTTCGCTCTCATTTTTAGCTGGTTGTTTTTTGGTGACGAGTGTGTTGTTTAGCTTTAAAAAAGAATTTCACTCGCCTAAAAATATGTTCTTACTAGGAATGTTCATCTATATTTTATATTTGATTCTTTTTTCTTTTTCTAAAAGTTATTTTCAAGTTCTGGGTAGTTACGTTTTGCTGGCGGTAGGACAGACGATTTCAGGTATCGTGCAAAACGTTTATGTACAACAAAGTTTACCTGAAGAGGAGATTCAAAATTACATGGTGTGGGATGAAGTCTTGGGTAGGAGTGTTTCTGGGGTATTCGTGTTGGCGGTAGGTATTTTTTCGCCTGATGTTACAGCTCTGTTTTTTGTTTTTAAGGGTTTTAGTTTGATTGCGATGGGCGTGTTTCTTGTCTATCTTTTCGCAAGTCCGAAGCTGAAAAAATAGCTTTAAATGGTACGTTTATCCAATCCGTAGCTATCCTAGAGTGCTTTACATTGACATATCATAAAAAAACCGAGAAGCTGTTGGAAATTCTCGGTTTTTTGCTATTGGAGTGAAATGATTTTAGAATATATCTTCATTTAATAGGAAATGAAAGACGTTCAGATGACGAATACCATTTTGCGAGAAATCCAGTTCATCCATTGTGATTACATATTTTGGAAAATGATCTTGAATTTTTTCAAATGGTTGAAATTCACGATGTTTGGTTTTCTCATCTAAAATAGATAAGGCTACCTGAATATAGTATTTTTCATCTTGACGTTGCGCAATAAAATCAATTTCATAATGATCAAATTTACCGATATAGACTTTATACCCTCGACGAATGAGTTCAAGGTAGACAATATTTTCTAGATCATGCCCTAGGTTAGAGTGCTTATAGCCGATAAGTTGATTTCTTAGTCCGGTATCTACGAGATAATATTTGCCGTTGGTCCGCAAGATTTCTTTGCCTCGTAAATCATATCGTTGACAGGGATAGAGGATATAGGCGTTACACATTAACATAAGATAATTATCAATAGTGTCAGCTGAGATTCGTGAACCATTGGAACGTAATGTATTGGCGATTTTATTGACAGAAATAGGATTGCCGATATTGTCAAAAATAAATTTAGCTACTTTGTGGAAATTTCCGACATCCCTAATTTCTCCAAACTTAATAATATCTCTTGTAAAGATAGAATCGAAAAGACCTTGATTAATGGTTTGAATGAGCTGTTCATCGTTTACTAAACTAGGCGCTGGAAAAGAACCGTTTTTAATATATTCTTGATAACGAGCAGCAAGATTGGTAGGCTCATATTGCTTAAAGGTTAAGAATTCCTTGAACGACAACGGATAGACCTTGATTTCAATGTAGCGACCAGCGAGATAAGTAAGATACTCACCAGAAAAAAGTCTTGAATTTGAGCTTGTAATATAAATATCCAGGTTAAAGCTAACTTTTAGACTATTGATGACGCGCGACCATTGAAAAATTTCTTGAGCTTCATCAATTAGTAAATAATACCTTTTGTCAGAGGTGACTTGTTGCGTGATATATTCATGGAGTTTTTTTCCGTCTCTCAACACGTCATTAGTCATTTTTTCATAACTGATTTCGATAATTTGCTCTAATTGCACACCATGATTCATTAGATAGTCTTTAAAAAGCATTAATAATGTAGATTTACCACAGCGTCGTACCCCGGTGATAACTTTGACAAAATCGCTGTCTTTAGCACGAATCATTTGTTCTAGATAAAAAGGACGATTGTACATTTTTTGCACCTCCCTATTTAGAAGTATAGCAAACCTCTCTCTTTTTCGCAATTTTCTAGAGTATAAGTGTAAAAACTTTTGTATTTCATAAGTTTCTAGAGTATAAGTTAAAAAACTTTTGGATTTCCCAAGTATATCGAGTATAGGTGGGAATTTTTAGCAAATTTCCTTAGCGCGCATGAACGCAAAATTCACCTTGAGAACCAAAATGAAAAATTTCATGAAAGCTTGACAAATAGGCTAGAATTGTCTAAAATATATAGATGCAAAAACTATCAAAAAGTATTATCAGTAGGAACGAAATATTGTCCGTTTCGGCTGTAGCATAAGGAAAAACAAAAGTAGAACAGGGATTTGAACACTTTCTATTTTTGATTTTTTTTTGCCTTAAAGCCGCAAAAAATACGATTTGTTACCTAGGTTTAATATTTGTAACAAAAAAGTAATATTGGTTGGTAGCTATTTTGAAAGATTTTTGAAGGGGTGAAGAGCTTGGCTGGACACGTAGTAAAATACGGAAAGCACCGCGAACGTAGAAGTTTCGCACGTATCAGTGAAGTATTGGAATTACCGAATTTGATTGAGATTCAAACAGATTCTTATCAATGGTTCTTAGATGAAGGACTAAGAGAAATGTTTGAAGATATTTTACCGATTGAAGATTTCAACGGCAATTTATCTCTAGAATTCGTAGATTATGAGTTGAAGACACCTAAGTATGATGTAGATGAAGCACGTGCACACGATGCAAACTATTCTGCACCATTACATGTAACATTACGTTTGACAAATAGAGAAACTGGCGAAATCAAGTCACAAGAAGTATTCTTTGGCGATTTCCCATTAATGACTGAACAAGGAACCTTTATCATCAACGGGGCAGAACGTGTTATCGTTTCACAATTAGTCCGTTCTCCTGGTGTTTACTTCCATGGGAAAGTAGATAAGAATGGTAAAGAAGGTTTCGGTTCTACTGTTATTCCTAACCGTGGCGCATGGTTAGAAATGGAAACAGATAGCAAGGATATTTCTTATGTACGTATTGACCGTACCCGTAAGATTCCATTGACAGTGTTAGTTCGTGCGTTAGGTTTTGGTTCGGATGATACGATTTTTGAAATTTTTGGAGATAGCGAATCATTACGTAACACCATCGAAAAAGACTTACACAAAAATGCAAGTGATTCACGTACAGAAGAAGGATTGAAAGACATTTACGAGCGTTTACGTCCGGGTGAACCTAAGACAGCCGACAGCTCAAGAAATCTTTTAAATGCGCGTTTCTTTGATCCAAAACGTTATGACCTTGCTGCAGTAGGTCGCTACAAAGTGAATAAGAAATTAGACTTAAAAACACGTCTTTTAAACTTAACTTTAGCTGAAACTTTAGTAGATCCTGAAACCGGTGAAATTCTAGTTGAAAAAGGCACAGTCTTAACACACCAAGTGATTGATAGCATTGCTGAACAATTGGAAAACGGCTTGAATAGTGTTACTTACTATCCTTCAGAAGATGGGGTTGTCACTGAGCCGATGACTGTTCAAGTAATCAAAGTCTTTTCACCAAAAGATCCAGAACGTGAAATTAATATTATTGGCAATGGCTACTTACCAAGCGGTGTGCGCACGATTCGTCCTGCAGATATTATCGCAAGTATGAGTTATTTCTTAAACTTAATGGAAGGTATCGGTAAAGTGGATGACATCGACCACTTAGGAAATCGTCGAATCCGTCCAGTTGGAGAATTATTACAAAATCAATTCCGTATCGGATTAGCGCGTATGGAACGTGTGGTACGTGAACGCATGTCAATTCAAGACACTGAAACATTAACACCACAACAATTAATCAATATCCGTCCAGTAGTTGCAAGTATCAAAGAATTCTTTGGTTCTTCTCAATTATCACAATTCATGGACCAAACCAACCCGCTAAGTGAGTTAGCCCACAAACGTCGTCTATATGCGTTAGGGCCTGGTGGTTTGACGCGTGATCGTGCCGGATATGAAGTTCGTGACGTTCACTACTCTCACTATGGTCGTATGTGTCCGATTGAAACACCTGAAGGTCCAAACATTGGGTTGATCAACAGTTTAGCGACTTATGCGAAAGTGAATAAATATGGCTTTATCGAAACACCATATCGTCGTGTGGATCGCGAAACTGGTCGTGTGACCGATCAAATTGATTATCTAACTGCTGACATCGAAGACCACTATGTTGTGGCTCAAGCAAACAGTAAGTTAAACGAAGATGGTACGTTTGCTGAACCTGTTGTCATGGCACGTGCAACAAGTGAAAATATCGAAGTTGCTGTTGAAAAAGTGGACTACATGGACGTATCTCCTAAACAAGTAGTTGCTGTGGCGACTGCATGTATCCCATTCTTAGAAAACGATGACTCTAACCGTGCCTTGATGGGGGCCAACATGCAACGTCAAGCAGTGCCTTTGATTAATCCTAAAGCACCATGGGTTGGTACTGGTATGGAATACAAATCAGCACATGACTCTGGAGCAGCTTTATTATGTAAACACGATGGTATCGTTGAATACGTGGATGCAAGTGAAATTCGCGTTCGCCGTGAAGATGGTACCTTAGATAAATATAAAGTAACGAAATTCCGTCGTTCAAACTCAGGAACAAGTTACAACCAACGTCCATTGGTTCAATTGCATGAACGCGTGGCTAAAGGCGATATTTTAGCAGACGGTCCATCCATGGAAGGTGGAGAATTAGCTTTAGGTCAAAACGTCTTAGTTGCCTTCATGACATGGGAAGGTTACAACTATGAAGATGCGGTTATCATGAGCCGTCGTTTAGTAAAAGATGATGTGTATACTTCTGTGCATATTGAAGAATACGAATCAGAAGCACGTGATACGAAGTTAGGACCTGAAGAAATCACTCGCGAAATTCCAAACGTGGGTGAAGATGCCTTGAAGAACCTTGATGAAATGGGTATTATCCGCATCGGGGCAGAAGTAAAAGACGGGGACTTATTAGTAGGTAAAGTGACACCAAAAGGAGTGACTGAATTATCTGCAGAAGAACGTCTATTACACGCAATCTTCGGTGAAAAAGCACGTGAAGTTCGTGATACTTCTCTTCGCGTTCCTCATGGCGGTGGCGGTATTGTCCACGATGTGAAGATCTTTATACGTGAAGCTGGCGATGAATTATCACCAGGCGTAAATATGTTAGTACGTGTTTATATTGTTCAAAAACGTAAAATCCATGAAGGGGATAAAATGGCCGGTCGTCACGGTAATAAAGGGGTTGTTTCCCGTATTATGCCGGAAGAAGATATGCCATTCTTACCAGACGGAACACCAGTGGATATCATGTTGAATCCATTAGGGGTGCCATCACGTATGAACATCGGACAAGTATTAGAATTACACTTAGGTATGGCTGCGCGTGCCCTTGGTATTCATGTTGCAACACCTGTATTTGATGGTGCGAGCGATGAAGATGTATGGGCAACGGTTCGTGAAGCTGGTTTAGCTAAAGATGCTAAAACAATCCTTTACGACGGACGTACAGGGGAACCATTCGATGGCCGTATTTCTGTCGGTGTCATGTATATGATCAAATTAGCCCACATGGTTGATGACAAACTACATGCCCGTTCAATTGGACCATACTCATTAGTTACCCAACAACCACTTGGAGGTAAAGCTCAATTTGGTGGACAACGTTTCGGGGAAATGGAAGTATGGGCACTGGAAGCTTATGGTGCTGCTTATACCTTACAAGAAATCTTAACTTACAAGTCAGATGATGTTGTCGGACGTGTGAAAACTTACGAAGCCATCGTGAAAGGTGAACCAATTCCAAAACCAGGTGTGCCAGAATCATTCCGCGTATTAGTCAAAGAATTACAATCTCTTGGTTTAGATATGCGCGTATTAGACATTGACAATCAAGAAATTGAATTACGTGACATGGATGATGACGATGATTTAATTACCGTTGATGCTTTAACAAAATATGCTGAAAAACAAAAAGCCCAACAAGAAGCACAACGCAAAGCTGAAGAAGAAGCTTTAGCCGCTATTCAAGCCGAAGAAGAGGACAACGACGAAGCCTAAAATCGTGCTTGTCAAAAGTATAAATGAATGATAAGTAGTGGCAGAAAGGATGATTTTCTGCCCACTTATCTTGCTGTATAAAATCGAGTGAAAAAAGGAAATGGAGGGAACCCCTTTTGATCGATGTAAATAATTTCGAAAGTATGCAAATAGGTTTGGCTTCTCCCGAGAAAATCAGAAGCTGGTCTTTTGGTGAAGTAAAAAAACCAGAAACCATTAACTATCGTACCTTAAAGCCTGAACGCGAAGGCTTGTTTGATGAACGTATTTTCGGTCCTACAAAAGACTGGGAATGTGCTTGTGGTAAATATAAGAGAATCCGCTACAAAGGGATTACTTGTGACCGTTGTGGGGTAGAAGTAACTCGTTCTAAAGTGCGCCGCGAACGTATGGGCCACATCGAATTAGCTGCTCCTGTATCACATATTTGGTACTTCAAAGGGATTCCATCACGTATGGGATTAGTCCTAGATATGAGCCCTCGTGCATTAGAAGAAATCATCTATTTTGCTTCTTATGTCGTAATCGATCCAGGTAACACAAGCTTAGAGAAAAAACAATTATTAACAGAACGTGAATACCGTGAAAAACGTGAACAATACGGCCAAGAATTTACGGCTGCTATGGGTGCTGAAGCGGTGAAACAATTATTAGAAGGTGTCGATTTAGAAGCAGAAGTTGCTGAATTAAAAGAAGAATTAAAAACAGCTTCTGGTCAAAAACGTACACGCGCGATCCGTCGTTTGGATATTTTAGAAGCATTCCGTTCTTCTGGTAATAAACCAAGCTGGATGGTGATGGATGTTATTCCAGTTATCCCACCTGATTTACGTCCAATGGTTCAATTAGAAGGTGGCCGTTTTGCGACTTCTGACTTGAATGACTTATATCGTCGTGTGATTAACCGTAATAATCGTTTGAAACGTTTATTAGACTTAAATGCACCAAGTATCATCGTTCAAAACGAAAAACGTATGTTACAAGAAGCGGTGGATGCCTTAATTGACAATGGTCGTCGTGGCCGTCCAGTAACAGGTCCAGGTAACCGTCCATTGAAATCTCTATCACACATGTTGAAAGGGAAACAAGGTCGCTTCCGTCAAAACTTATTAGGTAAACGTGTTGACTACTCTGGACGTTCAGTTATCGTAGTTGGACCATTCTTGAAGATGTATCAATGTGGTTTACCAAAAGAAATGGCGATTGAATTATTCAAACCATTCGTCATGCATGAATTAGTGAAACGCGAATTAGCTTCAAATATTAAAAATGCCAAACGCAAAATCGAACGTCAAGAAGATGATGTTTGGGATGTATTGGAAGATGTAATTAAAGAACATCCAGTACTACTTAACCGCGCACCTACCTTGCACCGTCTAGGTATCCAAGCCTTTGAACCAGTCTTAGTGGAAGGCCGTGCGATTCGTTTGCACCCATTAGTATGTGAAGCCTACAATGCGGACTTTGACGGGGACCAAATGGCGGTTCACGTACCATTGAATGAAGAAGCTCAAGCCGAAGCAAGAATGTTGATGTTAGCGGCTCAAAACATCTTGAACCCTAAAGATGGTAAACCAGTCGTAACTCCTTCTCAAGATATGGTCTTAGGTAACTACTACTTAACCATGGAAGAAGCTGGTCGTGAAGGTGAAGGTATGATTTTCCGCGATATGGACGAAGCGGTAACTGCATGGCGCAATGGCTATGTGCACCTACATTCTCGTATCGCTGTGAATCCAAATACCTTAGGGGACAAACCATTTACTGAAGAACAAAAATCTAAGTTAATGGTAACGACTGTTGGTAAGATTATCTTTAACTCAATCATGCCACAAGAATTCCCTTACTTAAACGAACCAAGTAGCTTTAACTTAACCGTCCAAACACCAGATAAATACTTTGTTGCACCTGGTACGGACATTAAAGCGTTAATTGCGGGTCAAGAATTAGTTGCCCCATTCAAGAAGAAAGACTTAGGAAATATTATCGCTGAAGTCTTCAAACGTTTCAAAGTCACTGAAACTTCTCACATGCTAGATAGAATGAAAGACTTAGGTTACAAACATTCTACTTTAGCGGGTATTACTGTAGGGATTGCCGATATCATGGTGTTGCACGAAAAACATGATATTATCGAAAATGCCCACAAACAAGTTGAAAATATTACGCGTACTTTCCGTCGTGGTTTGATTACGGATGACGAAAGATATGAGCGTGTTATCGGTGTTTGGAATGATGCCAAAGACCAAATTCAAAAGAAACTGATGGAAGGTTTGGATTCTAAAAACCCAATCTTCATGATGTCAGATTCTGGAGCTCGTGGTAACATCTCTAACTTTACACAGCTTGCCGGAATGCGTGGTTTGATGGCGGCTCCAAATGGTCGAATCATGGAATTGCCAATCATCTCTAACTTCCGTGAAGGACTATCTGTCTTGGAAATGTTCATCTCTACTCACGGAGCTCGTAAAGGAATGACGGATACTGCCTTGAAGACTGCCGACTCAGGTTACTTGACTCGTCGTTTGGTTGACGTGGCACAAGATGTCATTATTCGTGAAGATGATTGTGGTACTGACCGCGGTTTAGTTATCCGTGCGATTAAAGAAGGTAACGAAAATATCGAATCTCTTGAAGAACGCATGATTGGTCGTTATACTCGTAAATCAGTGATCAATCCAAATACTGGTGAAGTAATCATTGGTTCAAATGAATTGATTACAGAAGATATTGCCAAACAAATCGTGGATGCAGGAATTGAAGAAGTAACTATTCGTTCAGTATTTACATGTAATACACGCCATGGAGTATGTAAGCATTGTTATGGACGCAACTTGGCTACGGGTAGTGAAGTTGAAGTCGGTGAAGCAGTCGGTACAATCGCTGCGCAATCAATCGGGGAACCTGGTACTCAGTTAACCATGCGTACTTTCCATACCGGTGGGGTTGCCGGAGATGATATCACTCAAGGTCTTCCTCGTGTCCAAGAAATTTTCGAAGCACGTAATCCTAAAGGGCAAGCCGTGATCACTGAAGTAACTGGTGAAGTCATTGAGATTAACGAAGAAGCTTCAACTCGTACCAAAGAAGTGACGATTAAAGGTAAAACCGATACTCGTACTTATACTGTACCATTTACTGCGCGTATGAAAGTGGCTCAAGGCGACATCGTACACCGTGGTCAACCATTAACAGAAGGTTCAATTGATCCTAAACAATTACTTCAAGTTCGCGATGTATTATCTGTTGAAACTTACCTATTGCGCGAAGTACAACGTGTATACCGTATGCAAGGGGTAGAAATCGGGGATAAACACATCGAAGTAATGGTTCGTCAAATGTTACGTAAAGTCCGTGTAATGGATCCAGGTGACACCAACATCTTACCAGGTACTTTAATGGATATTGCTGATTTTAAAGACCAAAACTACGAAACAATCGTAAACGGTGGTGTGCCAGCAACTTCTCGTCCAGTATTGCTAGGTATTACGAAAGCATCCTTGGAAACAAACAGCTTCTTATCTGCTGCTTCCTTCCAAGAAACAACTCGTGTGTTAACCGATGCTGCTATCCGCGGTAAGAAAGATCCATTGCTAGGATTGAAGGAAAATGTTATCATCGGTAAGATTATTCCTGCAGGTACTGGTATGGCTCGTTACCGCAATATGGAACCAAAAGAAGCAACTTTAACGAGTGAAAATGTGTATAGCATTTCAGATGTAGAAGCACAATTAGCTGCCGAAGATGCTTTAAACAATAACGATTTACTATAATCAATCATAGAACAAAAGGCTCAGGAGCAATTCCTGGGCTTTTTTGGATGAGCTGCCCTTCTTTTTGTGTGGTATAAAGGAATTTCCTTGCAAAACGTTGGTATTTTCTTTATCATAAGTTTAGCAACAAAAGTTAGATAATTTAATGGAAAGATTTGAAAATGAAAAAAGTATTGAGTATTATCGTCCCTAGTTATAATTCCCA
>DWVH01000029.1 GCA_019120335.1 Candidatus Enterococcus stercoripullorum | reverse complement strand
GATGTTGGATTTGTTTCACAAAAAGAATGGGCATTAACAACTGAAAAAGAGCTGCCAGAGAGACTAAGAAATGGTTTAGAAAACTATCTGAAGGTTTATCGTAACAATATTCAGCTCGCAGACTCAGAATTAACCCCAATAGAAGAAGCAAAGAGGGATTTGTTAAAGGAATCATTCCTCAAATACTTTCATAAGGAATTGGATATCGAAAAAGTGTACCAATTACCGATAGAAAAAATACAAGATGAATTTTCTCAAGAGAGTGAACTTACTTTAAAATCCATTCAAAAAAATGTGAAAGAATACGAACATATTCTTGCTATTGATGATTGGGAAAAACTAGATTTACATTTAACGATTCAAGCTGAACGACAAGCGGAGTATATTGAGGATAGTTCATTCAGTCCGTGGAAAGTTTCATTATGGCAAAATCAACACTATTTAGGGACTTTGGCATATGGCGAAAATTGGGGAAATGAATTTAATATCAGAGATGAGTTGCAAAAATTAGAAAAACTTTTACCTATGCATGCCTATGAACGTTTATTAGCTGAAGAAGATGTCTTATCATTCGAAAAATCATGTAGTGAGCAATTTCATGAATTGGAAAAGAATACGAGAACAATGGATCAAACAAGACTCCCTAAAATCCCAATTGAGGAAATCATGGCAATCATTCAGCAACTTCCTTCAGATGTTTTAGCTAAACAAAAAACGTATCAAAAAGACTTTGATTTAGGTAATGACTTTCTTTTGAGATTTCGTATACAAGGGGATAAAACGTATCCTGATTTAAACGATACTAGCAAGGTTATTCCGTATGCCGTAGAATATATCCATGAATTTTTAGGTATCGAGCAAAAACGTGGGGTTTTCTATGACAGTTCATGGAAGAATCGTTCGAATATTGAAGATTCACTTGTACATTTACAAACGGTAATTGAAAGTAAAAATGTGGACGCCCTTTATCCGCCTGATGAAGTAGAAACATTTATTCAAAGATGTAACGAAATGCAACAGGCAGAGGATATGTATCGCTTTGTTGCAGAGCTACCTGTTTATGAAGATGGAGAGCGATATACCATAGAACAAAACTTATCTGGAATAGATTATGATTTAGCTACTGTTGCCACATATGAAACAGAGTATGGTGTAGACTTAAATACTTCCTATAATCAAGTAATTTTATATGATTATCAAGGCGGACCAGATGATATTTTGTTTATGACTGACAATCCGAAGCAGTTAGTAGAAGAAATACAATCACTGGACGCTTTTTCAGCATTTATGGATAGTCGTATATATGACTTTAGTCTCGTACCAACAGAACAAAATTCGGAAAAATATGACCTTGCAAAAAAGCAAGCAGAAAGCATTTTTGAAGTAAAAGGAATGTTAAGTTACTTAAAAAGCAATCCAGAAAAAACAAAGGCGTACTTTAAAGAGTCTTTTGAAGAGAGTACAAAGGAAAATGTTCAAAAGGAGTTTCCTAAAAAAAGGGATGAATTAGAACGATAAACGATATAAATAACGTGTGTTAGAATGCGATTCTAATCTCATTTCAAATTTATTTGACGTATAATTGGTCGAAAATGCAGCTAATTTTAGAGGGTAAATTTTTAATAGGGAGATGAATATGATGATACGAAAACAAGTTGAAATTGCACTTGAATTATTGAAGCATACTACGAATGTTTATTTGAGTGATTTCATTTTACGGTATATTTATAAAATTCAAACTTTAAAACCACCATTAGATAAAAGTGATGAGGATAACTTGCAACTTTTAAAGTTTCATCGATGTATCGAGCGCATAGAATACGAAATGTTTAATTTTTCGGGTTGGCATTTGCACGAAATACCGATAGACGGTGTATTCTGTTTCGTTAAAATGGAGAATGACTCATATCTTGCTTTTGACCTTGTTTACGATAATAAAACAGATAAAGTCATACCGTGTTATGTTGAAGCAAGTGAATTACATGAAGCTGAATCGATTCAAGAGGCGATTAATAAATATATCACTGTTTAGGGCAGAATTGAATGATGTAATAGACTCCCCAATGTATGAAAATAAACAACTTAATCCGAGGAGGGATAGAAAGTGGATAAAGTAAAAATTAAAATTTTATATGTAAATGAACAAGAAGTATTTGGCTTTCTCTTAAAACGAGGTGGTTTTAAGGAATCAGAATTTGTCCCAAGTAATGTGCTTTTCTGTTCTAAAGATTTTTTATCGAATTTTTTATTGTTGAGTCATATGACAGAACGTGAAGTGCTATCATTTAATCAATCATTTAAATTAAACCGAAATTTGGAACAACAAGTTCTGATGGTAGAATACGAGGATTTTTTTTATGATTACACTTCTGGAAAATTAAGTGAACAATATCTAGATTTACCATTTTTAATCCTAGTCTTGATAGATAGTCAAGAAAATTTATATGATCACCTTGATAGGATTCGATATAGAGCGAAGGAAGACTATCAATTGTATAGCTTGTCTGAAATTTTGCAATATAGAGAAGAACATCAATTTCCATTTGATAAAATAAAAAATATCAGTCAAACGGTAATTGAACAACATCGGTGGTTGATTAAAGAGAATGAGGAACAAGCATTTTTTAAAAGTCTAGAAGATTCTATGGAAAGTGATAAAGAGTTGCCTTTAGTTGAAGTAAAAAGCGAATGTAATCAGTTGGTTAATCAAAAGGAAGAGAATCAATTAGAAGAAATGCGCAAGTTGTCAGACAAAGTAGAAGAAAACAACAGTTCAATTGAAGATTGTAAAGCACAAGTGAAAGTGATAGAAGAAATGCAACTGGTGCAGTTTTTCTTCTTGTTGGTTATTATGTTTCTTTTGATACTCGGGTTATTTCCTTTCTAACTATGTCTTTATCGGAAAGTAATTCTGAAATATCCTTACAAATTAGAAGGCTATTTCGAAAGGATAGTATAGTTATCCTTATCGAAATACGAATAGTCAATGTAAATAAAACAGATGAAATAGAAGTGTAAAATAACAACTTCAAAAGTTGTTTCTTTTTGCTTATCTACAATATAAATATAAAACAGACGAGGTGAGTGATATGAGTATTTTTGAAGAATCTCTAAAAAATCCGCCTAAAAACGTTGAATATATAGAGATTTTTAGAGAGTCTTATGCTATAATTGAAAAGGTAAAACAAAATAAAAATTTGTTCTTCGAAATATTGGACTATTCAGATTATCTATATAAATATAACGCTGAACAAATTTTTCAAATGTATAGTCAGAATGAGAATGCAAGTGTTGTGGCAGACTTCCAAACATGGAAAAGGTTGAATAATCCAATCAAGAAAGGGCAACATAGCTATAAAATCATTTACCAAAATGAAAGTGGATTTTATCAACATCTGAGTGTGTTTGATGTAAGTCAAACCATTAACCCACAGTATGAGTTATATCAATGGAAAATGGATGAGCAGCGTCTAGAAATGCTATCTATGCAATTATTCCAACACCCCAATTTCAGTCAGGGAGTAAGACAATACTACAAAATGATGAATACTCATTTTGATGTAGACGTTGTTTGTGGTGTAGCTGATTATTTACTTTCAAATAAACTCAAACAAGACTTTCACTCAGAAAACTATGAGTATTTGCATTCACTAATTCAAAATGTCGAAACTAAAGATTTGACAGATACTTTGAATTTTGTATTTGAACAAAATAAAGGAATTATATCAAGGGTTTATCAAATACAACAAGAATTAGAGAGGATGAAAAATTATGAACAAAGAATTGACGTATTCGGAAATCATGCAATTAATTCACGACGAAGTGAGCCAGATAAGATCACCGATGTTACGAAGACAGAAGCAGCTCGAACTCAAGAGGAAGTACCTGGAAGGATTCGCAGAAATGATGGATTCACTGCCTCGGATTCAATGGGAGTACGAACCGTATTACGAGGAGGACGGGACGCTACTCTACCGTCCGAAGAACAATATGAAACACGCCGACCATCGATTGACGCTGAGAGAACGCATGCTAGCGAAGTACATGCAAAAGCACATGCCAATCGAACACATGGCAATGATGATGTCGGGGGACATTATCGAGTTTCTGATGAACGTAGCGGAGAAGATGAACGATTGGGAAGACGATCGGAGACGGGAAATCGTGAGAGCGGAGACTCGGAAATTCGAGGAGGAACACAATCGAATGCCGAGCTTCATGGAGAATTATCGGATTCACACGTTGGCGAGATCGATGGCACAAGAACAAGCGAGAGCGGAGTTCATGCCAGAGAATCCGACTTACACACCGCCGACCTTTCTTCAGAACGAAACCTTACCGACAGACGACGAGCTATCAATCGGATAACACAAGAGAAGCCGATAGATTCAGAATCATCAATTATTCAAACTGTCACAAGAACAACCTCAAATACTGAATCTATTGTTTCTAATATACAAGCAGATGTTGACCAATCCTCAACACCTGCTTTTTCTTTTACTCAAAATCAATTAAAAGAGATTGCTATTGAGGAACTTCAAACGAACCAAGTGATTGTTCGTCAAGAAATTCCTTATCGTGTAGGAGAAATCACTGACCGTGGTAGTGTACAAATTATCGGATTGACTAATCTAGAAGACGGAAAAGAAAGCAAATGGTATTACTTTCCTGCTGAACTAGTACCTATTTATGTTTTAGATGAGTCCGTTATATCAGAACACATGCAAGAAGCAGCGATAATTGCTGATGACGAAACTTTTGAGGCTGTAAAGCAAACAGAAAACACAAATGATTTGAGTGTATACGAAAATGGAAACTTTGATGATTTACAATTAGAGCAAATCAAAGAGGGATTAAGTCGTGGCTTAGACGTTACTATTTTTGCTGATCCAAAATATGACGCTGGGCAAATGAGAGAAATTGCTTTAGGGTTAGAGGACGGCTTAGATATCAGTGCTTATGCGGATACAAAGTATAATTATGGACAAATGAGACATATAAGAATGGGGCTAAAAAGTGGTCTAGACGTGAGTATATATGCTGACACCAAATTTAGTGCACCGCAAATGGGAGAAATCAAACAAGGCTTAATGTTTGACCTTGATGTGAGTCAATATGCAAATCCTAGTATGGATTATAGGGAAATGAACAAAATTAGGGAGGAATTGCAGCAACAAGCCTATCTTGAGCGAGCAAACAGTCTATCAGAAGAAGCTAAACATGATTCGGTAGAAGATACTTTATCTGATTTAGATGGCTATATTCGCTTAAAACCAACAGAATTCTATAAAGGTTTAGATGTTGTCATTGATGATGAAACTTATCAAATTTTGGATTTTGAAGACCACGGAAATGGAATCGGTACGCTTTCTGTTCGCACGTCAACTTCTACTACTTCTTTTTATGAGTCCTTAGAACGCTTAGAAGTTTATGCAAAGGAAGAAGATTTGCAGCGATTTGCTGGAAAAGAACGAGAACAAGAGGTTTTAGAAAGTAATGAGAGTGTAGTTGAAACGGAAGAATCCCCAATATCAGAAGAACGCCAACACCCAACAAGCACGGAACAAATTGAACTTTCACCGGAGCAATTTTATGAAGGGATGAAGGTAACCTATCAATCAGAAGAATATACGATACAATCTTTTGAAAATTACGGTAATGGATTGGGCAAGCTAAGTCTAGCTAGTGATGAAAAAAACGCCACACTCTTTAATAGCTTAAAGTATATGAATGGAGTATTTGCTACAAATGAGGAAGTAGCAAAATTTGAATCACAATTTCAAAAAGACGAATTTGACGGACAAGCACAAAGTCCTGAGCATTCGTCTTTTTCTATGCCTTTGTTTCAAGATATTTCGACTACTGAAGATAAAACGGAAGTGAGCGACGATTGGACGTTGCTTTCTGAAGATATGCGATATAAAGAAGTCGGCGAACACACCTTTTTGATTTATCCAGATGGACATTATTCTGAAAATCCAGTAGACATAATGACTGAAAATGGGCAGCTATACTACAAAGAACGTGAAGCTGTGTCGATTATCGAACCTTATGAGGTCAACTTATTTGATTTTGAAGAAAATACACCGATTAATGCTAGTATAGATGTTCCTATTGTAGACCAAGAAATTGTTGTTCCACCTATCTCAGAAAAGAACGTTGAAGATGCGAAAGTCAATGAAGCGGACCAAATGCAACCTTTGTCCGTTGCGAAATCCGATTTTCGATTTATACCTGATAAACTGGAAGGATTTTATGGAAAAACACCAAAAGAACGTATTGCAGATAATCTCCAAGCGATTCGTTTGCTAAAAACAATTGAGCAAGAAGAACGATTCGCAACTCCTGAAGAACAAGAAATTCTAGCCAAATATGTTGGTTGGGGCGGATTGGCTGACCTAGTGGATGAAAATAAATCAAACTATAAAGAGGAACGCCAAACATTAAAGGGACTATTAACACCTGCTGAATATGCGAGTGTACGAGAATCAGTATTAACGGCGTATTATACGGATCCTAAGATTATTCAAGTGATTTATGAAGCAATCGAAAAGACTGGATTTAAAGGTGGAAATATCTTAGACCCTGCCATGGGAACAGGGAATTTCTTTGCTGTTATGCCTCAAGAAATGAAAGCTAACTCTACGCTTTATGGTGTGGAATTAGATTCTTTAACTGCAAGATTAGCAAAACAACTACATCAAACTGCTCATATTCAACAAATAGGATTTGAGTATACGGCATTTAATCAGGGGTCTTTTGATTTAGTTGTAGGGAATGTTCCTTTTGCTGACTTTAAATTAAGGGACGAACAAACGTTGAATGAATACTATATTCATGATTATTTTGTAAAACGTTCTTTGGATTTGGTGCATTCTGGTGGGATTGTAGCGGTTATCACTTCGTCAGGAACAATGGACAAACAAGATAAAAGTTTCCGAACAGAATTAGCTAAACAGGCTGATTTAGTAGGAATGGTTCGTTTGCCAAATACTGCATTTAAAGCCATTGCAGGTACAGAAGTCGTTACGGATATTTTATTCTTCCAAAAAAGACCTTTACGTTCCTTAGAAGAAATTGAAAAGAATCCGCCACTATGGTTGGAATCGAATACGGACCAATCATGGAAACTAGTATCAAATCCAGCGTTACCATTATGCATGAATGAGTACCTAAAAGAAAATGTTATTGCACGACAAGAAAACAGTGGTAAAAAATGGTATTTATTCCCTGAATATCAAACGTTTAGAGGTGGAACGTATACTTTTAGAACAAGAGAGGGCTATGATTACCTATCAAATATTCGTGAGGAACTGATAGATGAAGCAAGCGGCACTTTATTTAATGGCAAATCTAATCAAGAAGTGTTACCAGCAATCGATGAAAGAATTCGAAAGGATGTACCGTTGTTTACTTATTTTGTTTCAGACAATACCATTCAGTATTATGATGGCGAATCTTTAGAGAGCCTGCCTTTAAAAGGGGTTAAAAAAGAGCGATTGTTAGGCATGATTGCCTTGCGTGAACAAGTAAAATCAATCATTGATTATCAACAAGAAGAATCTTATAAAGATGAAGTTTTTCAAGCGCAGCTACAAACACTTAACGAAAACTATGATAGCTTTATTGATAAATATGGATATTTAAGCGATAAAGGCAATAGCTCGCTATTTAGTGGAGATGATTATGCTAGTTTATTACTTTCTATCGAAAACGAAAAAGACGGCAAAATCTCAAAAGGGGATATTTTCTATCGCCCAACTGTGCGAAAAAAAGAAGTGTTAATTGTACAAACACCGCTAGAAGCCCTCAATCATAGTTTATCGAAAAAAGGAAGAGTAGATATCGACTATATGCTTTCCATTTATGAGACCACTAAAGAGCAATTACTAAAGGATTTAGATGACGCAATCTTTGATTTACCGAGTGGTTATGAAACGAAAGAACAATATTTGTCTGGAGATGTGAAAACAAAATTAGCTCAAGCAAAACAATGGGCGAAAGAAAATCCGCTTTATGAAAAGCATGTCCGTGCATTAGAATCTGTACAACCAGAAGATTTAGGTGTGAGTGATATTCATGTAGAGCTTGGCGCACGATGGATTCCTGAAGACGTCTATAAACAATTTATCGTTGAAGTGCTAGAAATTCCTGAGTTTAAATTTAAATGGGATGAGCTAGCTTTTCGATATAGTCTAGCGTCCGATAATTACCTCATTGAGGGTAAAATGCAAGCTTCAAATGTAGCCATTGATCAAACCTACGGAACAACACGAATCAATGCATTGCAAATTTTAGAAAAAACACTGAATTATAGGAAAATTAAAATCGTTGATACAAAAAATGAAATCGTTGATGGAGAGTTAAAAAAAGTTGAGGTGCCAAATCAAAAAGAGACAATCTTAGCGAAAGCCCAACAAGAAAAGTTAAAGCAGCGCTTTAGACAGTGGATTTTTGACAATCCAGAACGTGCGGAGCGCTTATTGCATATCTACAATGAACGGTTTAACCGAATTCGTCCACGAGTCTATGATGGTTCTTATTTAAATTTTGAAAGTTTAAATGTCAATTATCAGTTGTACGACCATCAAAAAAATGTTGTTGCTCGAATTATCGAAAACGGGAAAGCCTTGATGGCTCATGAAGTAGGCGCAGGGAAAACCGCTAGTATGATTTCTGCAGGAATGTTAATGAAAGAACAAGGATTAATTCAAAAGCCGTTGTACGTCGTACCGAATCATTTAACCGAACAATTTGGGAAAGAACTCTTACAGTTTTATCCTACAAAAAAAGTCTTGGTCACAACCAAGAAAGACTTTAAAAAGGAAAATCGTAAAAAGTTTATTTCTCGTATTGCGACAGGCGATTATGACGCTATCATTATCGGACATAGTCAATTTGAAAAAATCAATATTTCTAAAGAACGCAGAGAAGCCATGATAGAAAGAGAAATCTTTGAGATTCAAGAAGCAATCGCAGAAGCCAAACGGGAAGATAATAAATCGTGGACAGTGAAACAAATGGTCGGTGTAGAGAAGAAATTACGACAACGACTATCTAAGCTACAAAATGAAAAGACAAAAGATACCCATTTAACCTTTGAACAACTAGGGGTAGATTATCTTTTTGTGGATGAAGCGCATAACTACAAGAATTTGTACACTTATACAAAACTATCAAATGTAGCGGGTATCAATACCAGTGAGTCTTTACGTGCAACGGATATGTATTTGAAATGCCAGTATTTACTTGAAAAAAATGATGGTCGTGGAGTTACCTTTGCGACAGGAACGCCAATTTCTAACTCTATGTCAGAGTTTTATGTTCTACAACGCTATTTACAACCTGAATTACTGCAGCAAATGGATTTAACTAGTTTTGACAGATGGGCTTCAACCTTTGGCGAGATTACAGAAGCGTTAGAAATTGCGCCTGAGGGAACTGGATTTAGGACGAGAACACGTTTTGCAAAATTCCATAATCTACCTGAATTGATGAATGGTTTCAGTGAAATTGCAGATATTCAAACTTCAGATATGTTAAATTTAGATGTTCCAAAAATTAAAGATGGTAAAGCAAAACTCATTATTTCAGAACCAAGTGACTTCCAAAAGCAATACATGTTTGAATTAGGAGAACGAGCCGACAAAGTACGTGCGGGTTGTGACCCTAGTGTCGATAATATGTTGAAAATTACCAATGAGGCTAAACTTATGGCAATAGATCCACGCTTGCTGTCGGATGATTATCCAATGCATACTGATGGAAAGTTGTTTAAATGTGCGGAACAGGTAGCACGTATTTGGGAAGAAAGTAAGGAACAAAAGTCAACACAAATTATCTTTAGTGATGTAGGAACGCCAAAAGAAAATCAATTTGATGCTTATCATGAGATGAAACGATTATTGAAAGAATTGGGTATCCCAGAAAATCAAATTGCTTTTATTCATGACGCAAAAGACGATGTACAAAGAGAAGCCCTTTTTGAGAAAGTGCGCACGGGAGAAGTCAGAGTCCTACTAGGCTCAACAGAAAAGCTAGGAACTGGGACCAATGTTCAGCATAAATTGCTGGCGGTTCACCATTTAGATGTACCATGGCGTCCGAGTGATTTAACACAACGTGACGGTAGAATTGTTCGTCAAGGAAATGAAAACAAAGAAGTGCAAATCTATCGTTATGTATCCAAAGATTCGTTTGATTCGTACTTATGGCAAGTACAAGAGAATAAGTTACGATTTATCAACCAAATTATGAGTAATCGTTCGTATGCACGGTCCGCAGATGATGTTGACCAAACATTGTTGAATGCAGCGGAAGCAAAAGCCATTGCGACGGGAAATCCAAAAATATTGGAAAAGATAAACACGGATAAAGAAGTAATGACCTTACAAATGTTGAAGAATAGCTATCAAGAAAATAAGTTAAAAATGACACATTGGCTAGAGAACTATCCAAGCAAGCAACAAGATTTACAAAAGCAATTGAATCGCCTAACACAAGACAATCAGTCAGTTGTTGCCCTTTCAAATCAAGATTTCAAAATCACGATTGACGGAAAAGTGTATACAGATAAAGCAGAAGCACTGGAAGCTTTAAATATTCATTTTCCACAAGCGGTTGATATTACACAAATGCAAGGGAATGTCATTGGGGAATATAAAGGCTTTAAGCTATCTATTGTTCCTAATACCATGTCTAGTGCAAATTTGGTTATGGAAGGACAAACCAAACATATCGCAACGATTGAAAAAAATGGGAAAGGGACTTTCGTGCGCATGGATAATGTTTTAGAAGCAATTCCAAGACGTATCAATGATACTAAAAATGAATTGAGTGATTTAGAAAAGCGCTATATCGATACACAAGCTCAAATTCAAAAACCTTTTGAGCGTGAAGCAGAATTACAAACGCTTCTAGAAAAACAAGTGCGCATTAACTTAGAGATTGAAAGTGGAGAAAATGTGCCTTCTTCCGATGATTCTACCAAAGAACAACCGTATCAATCACGAGAAAATCCGCAACAAACACAAGAATATGAGAGATAAACATTAGAGAGTCTGACAAGCCATGTTAGGCTCTCTTTTTATCTACAAAAATGGATGGAGAGGATGATAACCATGGCGAATAAACAAAATTATACGAGAAACACCTTTGAAAAACGAAAACAAGCGTATAAACAACTGCCTATTTTAGAAGTCGCCCAACGCTTAGGGATTGAATTAAAACGAACAGGACAATCTTATCAATCGATTGAACATGATTCATTAATGTTCACTCCTAACAAAAATACATTCTATTGGAACTCAAAAATGTTAGGAGGAGATACGATTCGTTTGGTGGAAGTTTATAAAGAATGCAGTTTTAAAGAAGCAATGAAGTGGTTCGATCAGCAAGACTTTACACATGTGGAAGTGGTAGAAAAGCAAACTATTCAGGAAAAGCCTACTTTCCAATATTTATTGAAAGAGGAGCCTTTAACTGTTGGAAAAGAATATTTGATGAAAAATCGTCATCTATCCGAAGCTACCATTGATTATTTTGTTCAAAAAGGGGTCCTCAAACAAACCAAACGCTATTTTCCAGAAGAAAACTTTAATGAGCCCGTACTTGCTTTTCACTCCTATGATGGCAGTGGTAAATTGGTTGGTGCAACGTTACAAGGACTTCAACCTTATCCAGATATTCGGTTACACATTCATAAAGGATTCTTGAAAGAAATTCTTACAGGGAGTGACGGGAGTCGTGGGGTGCGTGTACAAACTTCCGAACACCCACGAACATTTGTCTTTTGTGAAGCAACGATAGATTTAATGAGTTATTACGAATTGTACAAAGACCAGCTAAAGGACGCTGTTTTAGTTAGTATGAATGGCTTAAAGGAAATTACCATTCATAGTGCTTTTAAGGATACCTTTGGACAACATACTACTCAAAATGCTCATGATTTTTTCAAAGATGTGACGCAAAGAATGAATCCAGAGTTATCTAAAGAACAGGGATTTAAAATTATCCTAGCAGTAGATAATGACAATGCAGGAAATCGTTTTGTAGAAAATATTCAAATAGAGAATATTCCTCTGTTGATTCATCAACCTACCTTGCCACCTGGAGAAACCAAACGTGATTGGAATGAAGTGTTGCAAAAAGGCGAGAGAAACTTGCAGCATGCAGCACTCACAAAAGAAGAATATTGGATACAAGAGCGAGCAAAACTAGTGTCTGATACAATCGTACGAAATAAGATTAATCTTGAGTTACCACAACAAGGGGTTCAGAGACTCCGTAGTTTACAATTAGGAAGAGATAATGAAACGCAAATTTTTAGGATTTTAAGTGGTAAGGAAGAATTGTTAAGTATCCCTTTGACGTATGTTCAAAATCAATTAGTGATAGATAGTAATAGACAAGCTACAGTGATAACAAGTGACTTATTCCCAGATTCATTTATTCCTTTATTTTTGTATGAAGTGAATAACTGTCCTTTTCCTCACCCCTTAATTGAACATCAAAAGAGTGTTCAGAAAAATGTTTTAAGCAAAGAACCAATGAGCAGTACCTTATCCAAACAAAAAATTATTCAACAAGTACGAACGTTGCGTGAACGGTTATTACAGCCAGAGGTATATCAATCATTCTTGTCATTTATCCCACGTTTTCCTCAGTTGAATATCAAAAATGTCGGACTTTTGTTTGCCCAAAATCCAAAAGCGACGAAAATTGCAACCAAAGAAGCTTGGGAGTTGCAACAAAAAACACTCAATGAAAAGGCGCAGCCAATTGTTTTATTTTTACAATCGAATCCGCCAACAGATAATCAAAATGTACCGCAACGGCTCTTATTTGTTTATGATAAAGGGGACTTGACACAATCAGCGGAAATGACTAAAAATGAAAAGAAAGAACCAATGTCAGAAGCAACTTTCAAAAATTTGTTCCTGTCTATCATTCATTCCACTGAATATAAAGTTGGTTATCAAGAGTTATCCTCTACACAAAAAGGATATATTGACGAAGCCAATCAACGAATTATTTTCAATAAAAATCTTTTTGTAGACGCACATAAAAGATACAGTCCGATTATTCAAGAAGTGATGACGATGGTACAGGCAACGAAAGTTCCTAATACGTTCAAGGAACAAACACCAGAAAGTAATAGCTTAACAGACTTGTTTACGAAATCTGTTGTGTTTGCGACAATGAGTCACTTTCAATTAGATTGTACGTATCAAAAGGATTTATCTTTACAACATTATCGTCCAGAACAAGTTGATTTCTTCTTACGAAACTTTGTTCATGTACAGGAACAAACGAATCAGCTCATTCAAAATGTTGAACGTATGTTAGAAAGACAAAGAGTACAGACGCAAACAAAAAATCCAATTCGTGATGAAATTGCACGAGCTAAGGAGGTAATCGTAAATGCAAAAAAGCAAGAACCTCCCTCTAGAAATCACGAACAGGAATACCAAAAAGGGGGACAATTCGCATGAATGAAACAGAAAAACAAAAGATAGATTGGTTGGAATTTGACTTTCCGAAAGTTACTGCAGAGAGTTATTTGTTGCAGCGGATGTTAGAGTATAAAGAAACTCATCCGAATCCTACACGAGAACAAGTCTTGAGATATTTAAAGGATACGTGGTCTGATTGTCTACCAGAAGAATCTCCCTTTCACATTGAACTGTACCTTTTGGTAGATGGGTTATCAGAAGAAACGTTTAAAAGTTGGTATATTTCTATCGGTAAAGAAGGTACAACAGAGGCGTAACTGTCGGTACAAAAAATAGAATATGTACCAAGAATAAAGAAAAAGAAAAGTGTAAAAGAGGTACAAAAAAGAAAAAATGTACCTCAAAATAAAAATCAAAACAAATAAAATAGGGTACAAACTGAAAGGAATGTACCTAATAAAAATAACAACCAAAAGAAGCGCTGCACAAGTAGGGCTTCTTTTCCTATTTAATCGTCTAAAATCACACCAACCGTCAGGTAGGTGGGATTTGGGACGATTTTTCTTATTTTTGCGTGTGTGGCTTGCCACACACTATGCTTGCGCGGATAGCTCCGCAACCTAAAAGAAAAGTGCACTATAGAAACTAGATTAGTATATCAAACAATGTTAAATATCAAAAATCATTCATAAAAAATGAAGAGAGGTAAATAAAATGACAAATGATGAAATCAAAGTTAGCAAAAGAAAAAGAAAAGTATCAAAATTTTTTAGATTAACAGATGAAGAAGATTTACGACTACATGTAAAAATGGGAAAAGCCCATGCCCCTTCTTTTCAATATTATGCAAGGAAGATGTGTTTAGATGGAAAGGTTATGCGTGTTGATTATGGCGATATTCGAGACCTCACACGTGCAGTCAATCGGATTGGAGTAAACATTAATCAGATTGCACATGTATTGAACACGACAGGAAATTTTTATGCGCAGGAGTTAGAAACATTAAAATCGGAACACGACGAATTATGTCGATTGATTCGAAATAGCATTCGTGAACATTTACGCGCAATTCGTTTGGAGGAAGATATTTAATGGCAATTACTAAAACCCAACAAATCAAAACAGAGGAACATTTACAAAGTGCAATAGATTACATTATGCGTCCTGAAAAAACAGAAGGAGGAAAATATGTCCATACTTACGAGACCGTTTCAGCGTTTGCGAGTACCGATTTTTTATTAACGAAGAATTTAGGAGAATGGGCAAGAGCTAATCACAAAGAATACAAAAATGATGTTTATGCACACCATGTCGTACAATCTTTCCACGTGGACGATGATGTTACGGCAGATGAAGTGTATCAAGTGGGAATTGAAACTGCGCAAGAATTAACTAAAGGGCGACATGAATTTGTCGTTTGCACGCATACGGATAAAGATCACTTACACAATCATATCATTTTTAATGCATGCAGCTTTTATGATTTAAAAAAGTTTGAATGGCGAAAAAATACTGCAAGAGAGTTGCGAGATATTAGTGATCTAATCATTATGAAGCATGGTTTAAAAGTTGTAGAACAAGAAAGATGGCGCAGTTATACAGGTTTTCAAAGGTTCAGAAAACAGAGTATGCACCGAACGCAAATTAAAATGCGCATTGATTATTTAAGAAGTATTTGTACCACCAAAGAAATGTTTGAGGAACGTTTGGCACAACTAAATGTCAAAGTGACCAAGAAACAAGTAAATTTTTGGGACGCCAAAAGTCAAAGCTATCGAACCATTACTTTAGATAGTTACTGTTTGGATCACCCTTATTTTGAGGGAGAAGATTACTTAGATAGTTACTTTATGGCAACTGGAAAACACCTGCCTAAACAAAAAGTGAGTACGGAGATTCATATCGATAAAAAGTACGAACGCAATCAAATAGCAGAACATGTTTCGCAAAATCAAACCATTGTTGAAAAAATATTAGCCACCCATCCAGATGATTATGAGCAACAAAAAATTAAACAATGGGAGAGAAAGAATGGAGATATTGAATATGCTTTAGATGGACATGTCGTACATGGAAATCTCATGAAACCAAAAGAAGAGCGAGAAGATTGGTTGACTATTTGGGAACGAAGAGAACGAATCATTCAAGAACCGATTGAATCTATTGTCGAGATACCAAAAGAATGGGTCACAAAAGATTATTCAGAAGGTCTTTTTGTTCCTGTAAGGTATGGTGCAAGAGAAGGGCTGGTAAAATTTGACGCAAACTTGGTGGATGAAACAAAAGATTCTTTTTTGGTTTCGATTGGCTCAAATTATGATTTTGCGATTTATGCCAATGACAGTGTGGACCGTACAATTAAAGGCGAAGAATTGATTCGTCAGTACGAAACCAATCAAGGTGTTGTACCAAAAGCCTACACGGTTAAAGAAGAATATATCCAATTTGTCAGTACAAAAGGAATTGCGATTTCGATACCTGAACAAGGAATTGAAAAAATATTTATCTCTTCTAAAGATGTGAAAATTGACCAACTTACAGGGCAAACGCAAATTATTTTGGGAGATAATTGGAATTATCGATTTAAGCAAGTGGGATATGACGAATGGAAAAGTATGGGCAAGACTGTCTATCAAGAAAGTATTAAAGGAGAAATCTTGGGGCATTTAGTGAGTGGAAATGAAAAAGACTTACAACTAGTTAATGAGATGGGTAAGTCTTATCAATGGAAAACAAGGAAGGCTAGATTGCAGGAAGCGGTGGGTAATTTGAATAGACTGACTGCATTAAAAGTAAACAATTATCAGGAATTATTACAGAAATTAGAAGATACAATTCAAGTCATTGACCATACGGTATCTGAAATGACACGACTGCAAGAAGATATTGGCGAATTTAATCAAGTACAAAAATATTTAAAATTAATAGCTGATAATCAATCTTTATTTGAAGAATTAGAACAATATCCTGAACAGCGAGCAGAAATTGAATGGCGTAATCAAGGGCTACTTGAAGAATTAAACTATGCCAAAAATTATCTATCGGATAGGGGCATTAATGAATACATGCAGCTGGATCAGATTGCAGCAGCCATTGAACAGTCTACAGGATTCGTTAAAGAGCTGGAGGATAATTTGAAATTGCAGATGGAACAAAAAGAATTTTTAGAATCGATGAAGGAACGTTTCAGCAGAGAAAAACTGCAGCAAGAGCGTAGAGGAGATAAAGAGAATGATGAACCAGAACGCTAAAAAGAAACGATAGAACAAGTGCTTAAAAATCTATTTCAAACGAAACGATAAAAACGCATGATAAAAGGAATGTCTTAATCAATCGTCCTTTTGATAAATCTATATACGTCTGAAATATCATTCTAAATAGCATTCGCATTTGTAAATACGAAGCAGCAACTTATTTCCACAGTCTTGTTTAGATTGAGAAAATAAGTTGCTATTTTTTCTATATAATATAGAAGCTTTTTACTCTTATTCAGGTTTTTCCGCTGTTTTATCTAATCTTTCAGGCGGTAAATTAATCTTTCTCTTTCTTTTTGCATAGCGTTCTAAATCTTCTTTTAAGAATAGAATGTGCTGGCGTCTACCATTCATTTCAGTAAAGAAGAATGGAAGTAGAACTCCTGTTTTCACACTTTGCCCGAAAGCATTATCCGACTGATCTGTAATCTTCTGTGCTTCAGGTCTAGGAATGAGATTTTCGAATAAATATTGCTGCAAGTGATTTTTGTTCACTTCCGCATATTTTTGAAACTCATCATAGCTTAGTTGATATTCTTCGTAATTTTCCATTAGTATCCCTCTCTCTTTTAAATATCCCTATGAAAGTATAATTCAAAAGGTATAATAAAGCAAATTAAATCTATTTTTCTAAAAAATTTTTTTCTTATTTTAGATAATATACTTGACTAAGCATGCTTATATAGGTATAATAAAGATGTAAAGGAAATACGAAATAGAAATACAAAATGAATGGAGTGTTTGGAATGCGTACATTAGTAATTAGTAAATCAAAAAAGAAAGAATTGATGGAACAGGCAAACGGAACTACAGAAACATTTGGTAAGTTTGGAAACTTAAAAAGGCTTATTGCTATATTAGAAAAAGAAGGATACTTAACTTCTATAAATCAAATGAATAATAGAAGTTATAGCCGTCGCATGGAAAATGTTGAGTGTTATTATCATCACTCAAGTGATAAGTCAGTCAATCAAATCGTTCTTGTTTCATTAGAAGCAGGAACACTGAAAGTGTTAGACTTCGAAATCATGAATTAGGAGGGTGGGCATTATGGAAAGCAAAAACAAATGGTTGAAAATCAGAAAACTATTCGGAGAAAATTGTTTTAAAATCTTCTCCGATCGAGGTGGCGTGTTAGTAGGCAATGAATCCTTCCAAATACTTGTTAGAAATGGTCAAGGAGATGGGATGACAAGAGTGGCAGTTTTGCCACTAACAAAATTAGAAGATTTTGATTTTTGGTCAAATCTAATGATAGATGCAAACATATTTTTGGAAGGGAAATTTAATATTTACCTTGATGATTGCAGTACCGAAGATATTAGCCATGAATTGAACGGTAAATATGCAGTGTATTACTATGTCGGACTGGTCTTGTTCCTCGAAATTGAAAAATATGAGGAATAACTATTCTAGGGATAATTCCTAGCGTGTTTTATCCCTAGAAATGAAATCGGATTGACTAATAATTAAGGGGGATAAAACGATGAACAACAAATATAACACAGAGGGATTCGAGGATGTAATTAAAGAAAGTAAAGAGCTCAGAATCGCTGGAGATGGGCGTTGGATAAGCATAATTTATGATAAAAGCGAAAATTGTCTGTATTATGACATTTTCGTTGGTGTCAATGATTTTTCTTTAGTGCCTTCTCGTGACCAAATATTGCTCGGAAACATTACAAGCGAGATTAAACCAGAAGAGTTAGATCTCGCTATCGAAAGAGCTTTAAATGGTGAGTTTTATTATTTTGACTGGCAAAGATATTAGGGAGGAATCAAAATGACCATTAAAATAAAAGAGTTAGTTGGAAAAAGTGTAAAAGATCTCGATACTTTTACATTTGAAGAAATCGGATTTATGTATGATGACGGCAAACGTATCAAGCAGGTTCACGTTTGCACCTATATCATTGATGTTGATGAACGGACTGGAGAATATACTCCAATCCGACTGTATGTTGATGACGCTGGCAAAATAGAAGGTGCATTTAAACCTTCTGTTTTGCTGAGTAAAGATATAGATGCATTGAAGGATGCAATTGTTACTTTTAACACCGCTATTTCTAGACAAGCTGGAGATGATAGAAATTATGGACTCTTATTTCATCAATGCGGATATGATGGCAAATTACAAAGTGAGATAGCGGAATCCGAGAGAAAAAAGGGAGTTTATATATTTTGAGAATTACTAGAAAGGACTGTTGAACATGAAGGTAAAAGGAATCAAAAAAGTTGTATCCTACTACAAAAATATGTTGGTCGGTAATACATTGGAAGTGTATTACCGACCAAGTAAGAACGAGCTTTTCAGTGAAGAGTTCGTCGGTAAAGGCTGGGTTGATTTTAGTAAAGATAACGAAGTAATCGTTATCGGTTTTTATACAAAAGGTAGGAATAACCTTACTATGGAAATACTAAAAAAAGATTTAGAAGAAGTACTTAGAAAGGAAATGAATGAAAATGATCAATAATGTTGTATTAGCAGGAAGATTAACTAAGGATTGTGACTTGCGATACACTTCATCAGGTATCGCAGTTGCGACCTTTAATCTAGCAGTCAATCGCAACTTTGTAGGGCAAAATGGAGAACGAGAAACGGATTTTATTAGCTGCGTAGTCTGGAGAAAGCCTGCGGAAACTATAGCAAACTACACTAGAAAAGGTAGCTTGATTGCTATAGATGGTCGGTTGCAAACCAGAAATTATGAAAATCAGCAAGGGCAACGTGTATACGTAACTGAAGTGATTGTCGAAAACTTCCAATTCTTAGAATCAAAAGCTGCACAGGAAAATAGACAACAAAATTCTAATCAGCAGGCTGCACCTCAGTACGGTCAGAATGGTTTTGCTAGACCTAATCGTGAAGAACCTGAATATCCATTTGGGGGACGTGATATTGAAGTATCAGAAAAAGATTTACCATTTTAATTAGTCGTTTTCTTTTAAGGTAGCTCATTTGTACGTACAAAATGTATGTTTAAAAAGAAATACAAATGAGCTATCTCATAAAGAAAAAGAATTAGGAAGGATGATAAGAATGAATTATGTGAGCGTATATAACAGAAATACCAAAGAATATCTAGGGAGCTTTAAAAATACGATTGGTAATATTGCCAATTACATTGCAAGTCTGATTATTGAAGATGTCATGATTGTAGATGACATTTCAGACAAATGCTTAATCACGACAAAAGGAATGTTTCTGGATTACGTGAGTGATAATCAATTAAGAAATCGATTGATGAAAAAACTGGTTCCCCTGCAAATGTCTGGGGAGTATAGAGAAGTTGAGATTATTCAAAGAAGATAGATTTTCTTTTAAGTGGTACGAAATGTGCGTACAAATAGAATGCTGTTTTAGATTGCTATTTCGTGCCACTAATTAAGAACGATAAAAAGTATTCCAAAAGATATAGAGTATCTGTGTTGCTAAAAAGATGTATAAAAAGCGAATATCAAAGGAGATGTTGAAAAATGGGTGCGATTGCGATTACTATATTGTGTTTTGTTTTAAGAATGATTGGGTGG
>DWVH01000028.1 GCA_019120335.1 Candidatus Enterococcus stercoripullorum | reverse complement strand
GCGGATTATAAAGCAAAACATCAATTACCGGTTTTAGATGAGAATAGGGAAAAGGCTTTATTAGAAAAAGTTTCTAAGTTAGTTCACAAAGAAGAATATCAAGCAACCATTCGTGAGAGCTTTGATGATTTTATGAAGCATTCAAGAAATTATCAAATGCAACGTATGGAGGGAAAAGACAATGATTGAAGGTCAAAAAAGAAGAGAAATTATTTTAGAGGAGTTATCCAAAGCGACTAAAAATGTCAATGCGACCCAACTAGCTGAAAAGTTTGGTGTCAGTCGCCAAATAGTGGTGGGTGATATTGCTTTGTTACGAGCAAGTGGCATTGAGATTATTTCTAATTCTAGAGGTTATCGCTTAGCCAATAAATCTGCTGGTATGTTAGAAACGAAATTAGCAGTTAAACACGGCCCTGATAAAGTAGAAGAAGAATTGAGATTGATTGTTGAAAATGGCGGGACCGTAGCTGATGTGATTATTGAACATGAAATATATGGTGAAATCAAAGGTACAATGGATATCAAAAATGAAGAGGAGGTAACGGCCTTTTTAAATAAGGTAGAACAAGCACACTCAACTTTACTTTCTAGCTTAACAGAAGGCATCCATTTACACACCATCCAGTATCCAAGTGAAGAAACTTTAGTCAAGATTAAACATGCCTTATCGCAAGCCGGCATCTTACTTGAAGATAATGAATAATGTTAAAAGAGACGCTCAAATCACTATTGGTTTGAACGCCTCTTTTGGTTTATTCTAAAACTAATACATCTTTATCTAAGCTAAATGGGTTTTTAGCATTAATATGATCATAGAACATGACACCGTTTAAATGATCGATTTCATGTTGAACGACGATGGCTGGATAATTTTTTAAACGAATCTTTTGTGTTTCACCATTCATATCAGTATAAGTAACAGTGATGCGTGCATGGCGAACCACATATCCAGGTACTTCGCGGTCAACGGATAGACAACCTTCGCCATCTGCTAGACATGCATCTTGGACAGAGTGACTCACAATTTTAGGATTGTACATCACAGTTTCTAAAATCGGTTCGGGCTTTTCTGGGTTATTGCTTGGTACTAAAAGAGCTATGATTCGCTTTTTAATGTCTAATTGGGGGGCAGCTAAACCAACACCGCCACGTAATTCGTACTTTTCAGCCATTTCAGGATCTTGGCTATTATGTAAAAACTCTAACATATCTTTACCTAATTGGATATCTTCTGCTGTTAAAGGGACAGGCACTTCATCACAGACAGCACGTAAGGTAGGGTTACCTTCACGAATAATATCTTTCATTGTTAACATCTAAATGCTTCACTTCCTCAATTTTTTTCTAATAAGTATTCTATCATAGCTTGGTTTTTTTTACCAATCGCACAAATGTTTCTTGAATTTTCTAAACTTTTCAAAATTATCTAAATATTTTATTTTTTTTGAAAAAAGATGCAATGAATGGTTGACCGATGAATTTAGCTATTGTTATAATTATTAAAACAAAGGAGGATTAAAGTGAATTTACCTCAAGATTTTATCGATAAATATCAGCACTTACTTGGTGACGAAGCTGATGCGTTTTTGACCGCCTTAAATCAAGAAGAAGTGCAAAAAGGATTTCGTCTCAATCCTTTAAAGCCCCATGCTAAGGAAATGTTGGCTAAGTTTGATGGTCGCACCTTACCACAAGCCCCTTTTGCTAATGTTGGCTACGTAGGCGAAATCAGTGGAAAATCTATCTTGCACCAAGCAGGTTATGTCTATTCTCAAGAAATTAGTGCCATGATTGTTGCGAGTGTCGCAGATGTGCATCCTGGTCAACGTGTACTAGATTTATGCGCGGCCCCTGGTGGAAAATCGACGCAGCTCGCCGCAAGTTTAGCCAACCAAGGTTTATTAGTGGCAAATGAAATCTATCCAAAGCGTGCAAAAATCTTAGCTGAAAACTTAGAACGTTGGGGTGCCCAAAATACGGTAGTCACCAATCACGCACCAGCAGAATTGGTTGACTTTTTCCCACAATTTTTTGATACGATTGTCGTTGATGCGCCATGTTCAGGTGAAGGGATGTTTCGTAAAGATGAGGAAGCTATCCAACAGTGGCAAGCGAATACCCCAGAAATGTGTGCCACACGTCAAAAAGAAATCTTGGACGCATCGGTACGGATGTTAAAGAAAGACGGCATGCTTGTTTATTCGACTTGTACTTTTGCGCCAGAAGAAAATGAAGAAATTATTAGCTTCTTGGTAGAAAAATATCCATTTGAAATTGTACCATTATCGATTCCAGGTACCTCACCTGGTCGTAGTGAGTGGGGAAGTGTCGCTCATTTAGAAGATACGGTGCGAATTTGGCCACATTTAAATGATGGTGAAGGACATTTTGTGGCGAAATTACGATTAAAAGAAGCCTTTATTTCTGATAACGTACCTAAACAAAAGGCAAAAAAAGCCAAAAAAGGGAAAAGTACGTCAAATGATGGATTGAATAAAGAACAGCAAAAAGTGATGCAAGACTTTACAAAGCGCTGGCCACTTCCTTTTGCCGGAAAACTAGTTCCTTTTAAGGATAATTTATGGCTTTTACCGCAAGAAATGATTCGTTTAGATAAATTAAAAGTGCTTAAACCAGGCTTGCAATTAGGTGTCTTTAAGAAAAAACGTTTTGAGCCAGCATTTGCATGGACGATGGCAATCGAGGATGTTTCGGCTTATCCTAGTTGTCAGATTACTTTGGAAGATTGGCAACGTTATGTGCGTGGCGAAACGATTTTGAAAGACGGAAACCAAGGATGGGTCGTGCTAGTCGTTGATCAAATTCCTGTAGGTTTAGGTAAACAAGTCCAAGGAGTCATTAAGAATTTCTATCCTAAGGGCTTACGTTTTCAACCATAAATGAAGCAACTCTCCAAAATCAGCGGAGGGTTTGCTTTTAAACTAAAATTGATTGAATTGTTTGAAAAATAAAAACAATCAAGCAAATTTAAAGGAGAAACATATTGGAGAAAAAATTAAGTTTTAAAGAAATATTTTTTATCGGATTGATGATTTTTTCGCTTTTCTTTGGGGCGGGAAATCTGATTTTTCCAGCAGAATTAGGAGCTAAAGCCGGCGAATCAGTCTTTGCTGCAATGGGCGGATTTTTAATTACGGGGATTGGTTTGCCGACGATTGGCTTATTATCGCTCGCCTTTGTCAGTAAAAAAGGTCAACCTGAAGATATCGCCATCAAAGTACATCCCATTTTTGCCTTATTATTAACCTGCGTGACGTATTTGGCGATTGGTCCTTTGTTTGCTGCACCACGAACAGGCTTAGTTTCCTTTGAGATAGCAGTCGTGCCATTTTTACCTAGTGGACCAAAAGCCTTGTTTTTATTCTTGTTTAGCATGCTCTTTTTTGGGATTGTTTATTATTTAGCCCTTTATCCAAATCATTTTGTGGATCGTTTTGGTAAATTAATCACTCCTTTTTTATTAGTGATATTAGGATTATTCATTGTTACTAGCTTTTTGCATCCAATTGCTAAAGAAGCTAAGCCAAGTGGCAATTATGCGACTTTGCCTTTTGCCACAGGACTTAAACAAGGTTATTTGACGCTGGATACGATTGTTTCGGTCATTTTTGCGACATTAATCATGAATGCAACCAAAGCGATGGGAATCAAGAGTGCCAAACAAACGCGAATGATTATCTTAAAAGCTGGCTTAGTATCAGCAACTTGTTTAGGAATCATTTATTCAGGTATTGCGATGATTGGTGCAACAAGTGGGATGAGTCAACACGTTAATGGTGCGGTGATTTTATCAGCGATTAGTCATCATTATTTTGGTAATTTTGGAAACATTTTATTTGGAGTGGTCGTATTATTGGCCTGTCTACCTACAGCATCAGGTGTATTAACTGCTTGTTCCTGGTATTTTAACCGCTTATTCCCACAAGTAAGTTATAAGCAATTTCTGACTGCATTTACTTTATTTAGTGTCATTGTCGCAAACATCGGCTTAGATCAACTAATTAAAGTATCGATTCCAGTCTTAAATTTCATTTATCCGATTATGATTGTGTTAATCTTGCTTGGATTTTTAAGTAAAGTTATCTACTGTAGTCAAGAAATATATGTGGGGACTGTATTACTCACTTCGATTATCGGCCTAAATGATGCCTTTAAAGCGATAAATCCTCAGCTTGATTTCTTGAGTGGGCTTGCTTTACCATTTAGTAATCTTGGTTTTAGCTGGGTCGTACCAGCAGTGATTGGCGGATTGCTTGGATTTCTTTATAGCAAGTGGCGTCAACGTAAAATACCTGTTTATCAGCAATCAAAACAAACAATTAATAATTAACAGCCATACACATGAATGAAAAAGGCGAAAGTCACAATGTGAGTGACCTTCGCCTTTTTCATTCATTTATACATTATTTTTCTTCTTCGTCTTCTGGCACTTTATTATCTAAGTCGGTACGTACAACTAAGACATCACAAATTGCATGACGGATAACATATTCAGATACAGAACCGATAAATAAACGTTCAACTGCATTTAAACCAGTAGCGCCTAGAATGATTAAATCTACTTTTTCACTCTCAGGTAATTCTTTAGCAATCACTGATTTAGGAGAACCGTATTCGATAATTGTTTTGACTTGATTTACCCCTGCTTCACTAGCTGCTTTTTGATAATCAGCCAAGGTTTGTTTAGCCATTTCACTTGCTTGTTCCATCATCATACCATCTAAAGAAGAGATTGTTTGAAAAGCACGAGTATCAATGACATGGACCAATAACAATTCAGAATTATTCCGTCGTGCAACATTCACCGCCTTTTGAAATGCCAATTCTGCCTCTTTGGAACCATCTACAGCGACCATAATTTTTTTATATTCTTGCAACATAAGAATCATCCTCTCTGTTATATCTATCTACATTCTAAAACAAAAAAAGCGATTTGTCACAATATTTCTATTATATTTTTAAGTTTTTTGCTAAAAATGAAGAGAAAACCCCACTTAATATAAAAACAGCGATAATAAAACAAGTGCTAAAGAAACGATCATTCATAAAAGTGCAGACAATCCCTAGAATACCACCGATTACAAAAAATTTACCATAATCACTTAATACCGAAGCTAAATCTTCTTTAGTTTTTAGAAATTGTAAGGCAATCGTTGTTTTGAAGATTAAGAAATAACCAATAACTAATAAGAGTAGGGCCATGATAAATAATAAGATTTGAATTAACATGAACTATTTTCCTTTCAATTTTGATATTTTTCACAGCTTTATTATACTCAATTTTGGCAAGAAAAAAAGCCTGACAATAAAGCCAGGCTCAACCTATATTGGTTATCATGGGTACTATCCGTAGATGCCGTTTTTTATCCCGAGGTATTGATCCCGCAAACTAGCAGGTGGGCTCTTCTATCTATCCTTTGAACTACCAAATGAAAAGGCATGTTACCCGCATAGATTCAATTAGATCCCAATAAATCAATAACAATGTTCGGTCAACACTCTAAAGGGAGAATTCGCACATCACAGATTTCCCATAACTAATACTAGCATAGTTTTTCAAAGAGTGCAAGGGAAACACCTAAAAATTGAGAACGTTTTCTAAAAATGACTATACTCGTTATTAGATAACTTATTAATGTCGCTTCCATTCTTGGATTTGCTGATTTCTCATGGCCAAGGCTTTTTCGTATTTGCCACTTGTTTTTGGTTGGTAGTAATGATGATGCACAAGATTGTTTGGCAAGTACTGTTGGTTCACCCATTGATTTGGATAGTCATGAGGATACTTATAGTCTACCCCACGATTTAATTTTTTTGCCCCTTGATAGTGACTGTCGCGTAAATGATCTGGCACATCGCCTGCTTTCCCACTTCTGACATCGGCTAAGGCAGCATCAATGGCGCTAATAGCTGAATTGGATTTAGGAGATAAACACAAATCAATCACAGCATTTGCTAAAGGAATCCGTGCTTCAGGAAATCCTAGTTTTTCAGCAGCTTGAATAGCAGAAACAGTACGGGCCGCGGCTTGTGGATTTGCCAGGCCTACATCTTCATAGCCAATTACCATTAAACGCCGACAAATAATAGGTAAATCTCCTGCTTCAATTAACCGTGCTAAATAGTGCAGTG
>DWVH01000027.1 GCA_019120335.1 Candidatus Enterococcus stercoripullorum | reverse complement strand
TTCTTTGGCTTTAGCTAACTCTGCTTGGGCTGCTTCTTCTTCAGCTAAGCGTGCGGCATTGTCATCTTGTGCTTTTTTGACAATTTCAGCAACGGCTTCTTTGGTTGTTGCTTGGTCGATCTGATTTTGATACTGCGTTTTTTGTACATCTGTAAGTGACGTTAATTTAGCTAGAGAATCTTTGGCATTTTGTTTTGCTGTTGCTAAATCTTGCTGTGTATTTGCACGTTCACTCGCTAGATTTTTCGCACGTTGGACAATTTCTGATAATTGGTCTACATCTTGTGTGCGACTGATTTCATTCAGAAAAGTATTCCGCTCAGCACTCGTCAATTCATTGAGATTCTCGATTTCACTCCTTGCTGCATTCCATTTCAGGATATTTTGAAAATTTTCCATGGATGCACTCGCAACGACTGAATCAACTTCTTCTTTAGATGGTGCATTCTTGATTTGTTCCAGATAGCCCTGCTTCGATTGCTCACTCAAATATGGTAACACTTGAACGTCTTGCATCGCTTTTATTCTTTGATTTTTATGTTCCTCATTTATTTGAAGGGTAGCATCTAAAACTACATGAAGTTCGTCAATAGTCCGTGCTTGACCAATTTTTTCAAGGGCTTGACTTTTCGCTGTTGCAAATAAATCTATCATCGCTTGAATTTTAGCAATTGCTTCTTGTTTTGCACGATCAAACTCAGCTTCTTGATTTTTATTTTTTTCTTCTAATTCGTTCGCTCGTGTTAATATTGCTTGTAAAGTCGCTTCATCTTTCGCTAAATCAATCTCTTTTTCTAATTGCTGACGATCTTGAGGTGTTAAGTGAGATAGACTAGCCAAAGTTTGTTTGGCTGTAGCTTGCTTTTGTAACCAATCATCTTGTGAAACTGCTTTTTGCATTTCTGCGTTAATACTCAATAATTCACTCGTACTAGTTGCTTGCTCTATTTTTTGTCTGAATGCTGCTTTTTCTTCTGCATTCAAAATACTATTTTCCTCTAAAGTTGCTAATAATTCTGGTCTTTGTTTCTCGAGTTCTGCTGCATCTGCTTTTTGGAAATTTTGCACTTCTGCTTTCTTCATTACTTGACGAACTTCTTCATTTAATGCATTGTAATCAGGTTTGTCATTGTTTTTCACTTTATTCGCATAGATATCCACGATTTCTTTTTTCAATGCAGCTTGTTCTTCTGAAGATAACTGATCTTGTTTATTAATATTCGCAAATGAAGCATTGATATACTCTGCAAAACGATAAACTTCTTCCATTTTCTTTGATGCTTCAGGATTTAATTGCCATTTTTGAAGTTCCATTTTAAAATCTTCAGACAAAGAAAGTCCGTTCCATTTATATGCAACTAATTCTGGTAACTGGTCGAGCTTTTTACGTAGCTTTACCATTACTCGCACAGCACTTTCGTTACGGTCAACAAGCTGGGTAGGGGCCAAGTCAACTGCTCGATCAATTGTCTCACCATATTTGACACCCTCGCTAGTCGGTGCAATCGGAGGAGTCGTCACTTCAGTCACTTTGCCACCTTTTACTATGAATTTCTTACTAGCCGTCATATTTTTAGCATATTTCACTGAAAAAGTAATCGTAGCTTCTCCATCGCTTAACGCCTTAACAACACCATTGCGATCTACAGATAGTACGTTAGGGTTGCTCGATTGCCAATTTCCCTCTACAATTGGCGCATTTCCGACTGCAATTGCTCCATGATCATTATAGTAAGTTGTTGCTTTGGCCTTAATTTGATAAGCATTGCCCGTATTTAACTCCTCTTGTGGCCACCAAACTTCAATCCCTCGCAATTCCATCATGCTTGCTGAAGAAATCAAAACATCATAGATTGCTTCTTTACCATCAATTGGTGCTAGTGGGGTTTCATCGGTCCCATAATGATTATTGCTTGCAAAACTAACCGCTGTCACACCATAGTTTTTCTTTTGGGTTAAGTCCGCCTGTGGATTATCTGGATCCACCATGATGTTAGGCGTAATTCCTGAATGAATATCCATTTGGAAAGTGGCCGCTGCGACATATTTATTTACCGGATTGACAAAAGCATAATAATGGCCAATCTTTTCCATCTCTGACGCAGGCACTTTCCTCATATCTTTGAAAATGGTCTTTCTTTTTTTTAAATAATACTTCTTCTCACTCATCAGCAATTTAATATTATCCATGGTATTGGTGTTGTACCAAGCCAAGTTCTCCCCAAAAGTCTTAGTACTCGGATTCTCACCACTGGTACGTGAATGAATTGGATATAAACTAGCTTCAATTGCTCGTGCACGGGCAAGTTCTTCAAGCTGTGTATTCCATTTCAATGGATTGTATTGTTCTTTTTTATAACCAAAATAGCCATTATTCGTAGCTTCTTTACGCTCTTGGTTAATATAATTCAGTATTTCTTGAACATTTACAGGAAAATATTCCCCTTCTATTGCCATCTTAAAACTAGTTTCTGGTGTTGCTTGAATGACGGCGTATCCTAAGTCATTAGCGTAAACTGTTTGTGTATTGGTCAAAATCACTGGGGCAGTCAATAAAGATGCGCCCACTAAATACTTTAATAATGTACGATGTGTATACATTCTTTTCCCTCCAAAATATAACATGTAAAATTAATCTTTCCATACATTCCCTTTAACAATAAATATATCATTTTTCTCGTATTAAATCAAAAATTATCCCTTATTTGGATATTATCATTTACAATTAAATAACTTGTTATAACAACAAAAAACATATAAATACACGCTTTAATAACTAACTCTCACCCTTTTAGAATCAAATGACGACGGATAGCCGACCAGCATCCACTTTGCATTCGCACAAACTTTTCATCGCAATTTTCTAGGCAATTTTCATGCATTTCTTGTACAAAATTGATAGAATGAAAGAAAAAGAAATTCTGGAGGAAACGATGGAATTAACTGTTCAAATTAACGAAAAAAACGCACGATTACAAACACTTGATCAAAAAATTCAAATTCAATTTCAACCTGCAATTACACAATTACAGCGTGAAAGCATCCAACTTTATACTGACAAAAAAGGAAAGTGGTGTCTCATTACAGAAACACTCCCTGAAGAAATGCTACAAAGTCTTGTCATCGATGTTCAAGAAGTAGAACTACCTATTTTACGAAACTTATTTGCAAATGAATATTTTAAAGGTGAATATGCTATTCCAGCGCATTATCAAAAAGAATACCAACCAATCATGGAACAAATCACAGCCATTTTACAACCTTTTGCGATTCAATTTGATGCCAAACCAAAACGTCCCGGACAAAAAGCGCAACATCGTTTTAAAAAAGAATTTGCAACAATTCCTTTTTATGTGGATGATTTCAATAGTAAAGCCACGGTCTATTGGCAAAAACGCAATGAATTTCGTATTTTAGCTGGTGCGACTTTAGTGCCTGAAGCGCCTTTAAATAAAGCTGGTTCTCTTGGATTTGGTGCGCGATTCGCTTTAACTTTACGCCAAGAACAAGCAGATAAAATCAAGGATAATGTCACAACTGAAGATATTATCTTAAAAAGCGTCAATGAGGTCGGACATTTTCTATACTTTGCTGGAACGAACAGCTGGCTAGTCTTAAAAGATGAAAATGGCAAGACAATCGATGAATATAGCGTAGTCAAATAGGAGGACGTATAAATGGCTAAAAATATGGAACGTGTCTATAAGATGAATTTTGCAAGTGTCTATCCTCTACTTGTTCAAAAAGCTGAGCGCAAAAACCGCACCCAAGCAGAGGTCGATGAAATTATTTGTTGGTTAACAGGCTACACACCAGAACAACTTGCACAACAATTAGACAAGGAAGTCGATTATCAAACTTTCTTTCAAGAAGCCCCACAAATCAATCCTAACGCAAAACTTATTAAGGGCGTCATCTGCGGCTATCGTGTAGAAGATATTGAAAATCCGCTAATGCAACAAATTCGATATTTAGATAAATTAATTGATGAACTCGCAAAAGGCAAAAAAATGGAAAAAATTCTGCGTCAAGATTAGCTAGAAATGATATGATAATGGATTCAATACAAGATTTCACAAATTATACTCACTTTTCTCCCCAGGAAGCCGCTTATCAATTTACCAGTGTGCTTGAAGCGTCTGAAGTTGGCAAAGGAGGCGCTTATGTCCGCGTGCCAGTCAATATTAAAGACTCTTTTGGTAAAGGTCGTCTAAAGGTCAGAGTCTATTTTGAAACGGTCTATTACGAAGGCAGCATTGTCAATATGGGGGTAAAAAATCCGGATGGCAGCGTCTGTTATATTCTCGGTGTCCGCAAAGATATTCGTCAAGAACTACAAAAAAACATTGGCGATACATTGACTGTTTCCTTCCAACCTGTTGACTAACACTATATAGCGTTCAAAAGTGATGATTTTTCCGTGAGTAAATTTTAAAATCATTGGTGCATCATACTCATTATCACGTCGATTTTCCAAAACTTTTGAACGCAAAACAGTATACATTTCAAAAACACAAAAAATCCCGGCTAGACCTACATGATCTAGCTGGGATATTTATTGTTAACTTAATTGAATTACTTGATCATAACGTTCCAAATCTGCCTTGGAATAATGATGCCGAACTTCAACGATTGTTTGTGGAAGTGCAAAAAGTAATTCATCGATTTTTGACATCGTCTGCGTATCTAAATTAGCCTTCACTTCATCAGCCAAAATCAGATTTTTTTCATGATACAACATACGCGCAATTTCCATTCTTTGTCGCTCTCCACCAGATAGTGTTGGCAGTTGATCAAGTTCTTTATTTAATTGTACTTTTTGTAAAAGTTGATGCACGCTTGCCACTTTAAAATCAGTAGACAAAGCAATATTTTCAGCCATCGTTAACTCACTAAAACAATAATTATCTTGTAATACATAGCCGATGAGTTGTTTTCTTTGTGCTGGGGAGAGTTCTTGACCTGCAAAAAGAATTTGCCAAAATAAGACTGAAATAACCAATACACAAAAAGATAACTAATTTTAACGTAAGATGTCCCACATGATCAAATAAAATCATATTCATGTAGGGCAAACATACATTAGTTAATGTCCATAATATTGAAAAAATGAACTGTAACCATATGAGCTTACGTAAATCATATATTACTTGTTTCATCCTAAACATTCCTATCTAAATTCATTTCAACGCTTTTTTGTCACCTGATTTCGAATCCACAACCAGATACCAACAAAAATGGTAGCTACATTGATAACAATACCTAATACCGTGATATTATCATATACGGTAGGAACTAATAAGAAAATAATACCAAAAGCGGTATACAAACTAGAAATCACTGAAAATACCAAAGCCATTTTTGAATGATCATATGCTTCGTAAACCATCTTTTCAAATATATTACCGGAAATGCCAATAACAAAGAAAGCAACGAATAGACAGACTAATTTCAGTAATGGCTGGGGTACAATGAAAATCAGTAATAGAGCCAGTCCAGAAATCATATAGTCCACGCTGAAAAAATGATAAGGATTCATTTTGATTTTAGGAGCTACCATGGCGCCTAATAAATCGGCTGTTCGTCTAGTGGCAATGACAATCCCTAGATAAGTCAACGGAATCTTTTCTGCTAACAAGTACAATGGTGCTAACGTGAGTAAAAGATCGGTGCCTCCACTCAAGACAGCTTCTGTGCAAATAATGAAGGAAGCTCTTTTTTCACTAAAGAATTCCTGTAAAGATTGTTTGGTACGAATGCGCTGCTCTTCTGCTTCATCATCATCCTCGTTTTCATTAGCGAAATAAGCATCTTTAATCTTCAAGCGGAACATAAAGTAAATCGCCCCAATAAAGAATGGGATACTTAAATCCATCAGCAATAAATACGATAAAAAGGTTAGTAATACCGAAGCAATGAAGTTACTGATAATATCAATCACATTACTTGCGACATATTGAATATCAATCGAAGCGTTAATCAATTCATCATTATTATCTAAAGTAGCTGGTATGACTTTCATCTGAATCGTATTTAACAAGCTGGTAGTCAAACTAAATAGAAAATTCAAACCATACATTAAGTAAATCGATCCGTGAAAATAAAGGGTTGCAATGATCGATAACATGATAAATAACTGTGCTGTTTGAAAAGTCAGCAACCAAGCCTTATCTTTTTTCAATTGATGTAGGTAGGTTCCGTATAAAAAAGAAAATAAATTCGGTAGCATCCCAACTAGTGTAAAAAGGGATAAATTCGCAGCATCAATGTGATAGACGGCTACTAATCCTAAAGATAGTGCTACTAAATAAAAACTGTCAGCAATATTTCTTACAGAGCGACCTAAAATCAGGTGCTTAAAATTGGCAGTGTAATGACTAAATTTCAATTATCTTTCCCTCCTAAAAAAAACGAATGATAATTAAAATATACCAAAAAAAATGATAAAGTAAATATCACAATATCATTTTATTCTCATTTTCAATCTGAACACCATAAAAAGAAGGGGCTGACCCATTAGTCCCTTTTGAATCCAAAAATCGAAGGCACCCTTGAAAGATGTCTTCGATTTTTGTTTTTTTTGGATGAAATATAGAGGATTTTCCCCCTATATTTGGTTTTGTATGATTATTTTTCCCTCATATTTCCTTACTCTAGTTACTAATTTCCTAAAATTGTGCGCAAGAAATACAAGTCCCATTTCCTTAAAAATTTTTTCAGCTCCTCGGACATGGAATCTTCTAAATTTCATATTTTGTTTAATGTTCCCAAAAACAGTTTCGACATCTGTCTTTCGCTGCGCATAATATGAGGCTGTTTCTTTACTTTCTATCTTTTCATTCGCTTTTATTTTTATATATTCCCAGGTTGGATTGATATTCAAACGTCGATTTTTTCCTTCTTTTGCTTTGGTACATTTCTCTCTCAATGGACATCCTGTACAATCATCACATTCATAGATTTTGAAGTTTCGAATAAATCCATTTCTATCTTTACGTTGCGAATAATGTGAGAACACCACTCTTTTCTGATTGGGACAAATATAGTAATCATCTAACTCGTTGTAAGGCTAATTGTCTCGATGAAACTGATTTTGTTTATGGGCGCGTTTCTTCTCTTTTAAGTAACCTTGATGCGGAATGATGGGGGTGGATTCTGTTTCGTCTAACACATAACAATAATTTTCTTCACTTGCATAACCGGCATCTGCGACAATATTTTCTGGTAAACCTATTTTTGATTCAATCTTTTCAAGAAATGGGATAAATGTTCGTGTATCTGTTGGATTTGGATAACAATCATAAGCAAGAGCAAATTGATTTTCTGTCGCAAGTTGAATATTATAACCTGGTTTTAGTTGGCCATTAAGCATGTGATCTTCTTTCATTCGCATAAAAGTAGCGTCATGTTCCGTCTTTGAGAAACTATTGCGTACACCCATAATCACTAATTGTTCTTCGTAGCTCATTTTTCTTTGGGCAAAATCATCGAATCGCTTCTTCTGCTTATGAACTTCAGATTTTTCTTTACGAAGTAATTTTCGTTCTTCTACTGTTTCGGTTTGTTCAATCGTTTCAATTAATTGTTCTTCCTTTTCTTCCAAAGATTGACGAATCCTTTCAATCTCTTCTATAGAAAGTTCATCCTTTAAATCATCTATTAACTCAGGTAAGATTTTTGTTTCCACCATTTGTTGGTAGTTTTCAAGGGATTTTTGATCAAGGTTATCCTTATACTTTAAAATACTTTTTTTCCAAACGAAAGAGTATTTATTCGCATCCGCTTCAATTTTTGTACCATCAATGTATAGAGTACTGCCACTGATTAAGCCACTTTGAACCAGTAGCTCACGAAATTGAACAAATGAATGATCTAGAATATCGTTCATAATCGGATGGACGCGAAAACGATTAATAGTACGAAAATTAGGGAATTGCTCTTGAGATAAGTAGCGCATCCGAATACTATCTATCAGCATATTTTGTATTTGGCGGCCCGAATAAACACCTTGAATATAGGCACAAAGAATAACGGAAAGTAGCATACGAGGATGATATTGGGGTCTACCCATAGATTGGTAATAAGGAAGAAAGACTTCATCGGGAATAGAGTCAACAAACTGCACAATGGCATGAGCAAAATCATTTTCTTCTAATTTAATTTCAAGATCTATAGGCAAACAAAGTTGGTTTATGGTATAATTTTGATACATGATAAAGCACCTCTCTCAAATAGATTAGTCACCTATATTATAGCAGAGTGTGCTTTATTTTTGTATTCACTTTCAAAAGATAAATAGAGGTCTTTCCACTACTATCTAAATGGAAAGACCTCTATTTTTCATATAGGAGCTACTTTTGGGTCAGCCCCTTCCCTTAGCTAATCTTCCGGATATTGTTCAATGTAGCCTTTTTCTTTTAACACTTTGGTTTGACAATAATCTTGTTCAGCTTCAATTTGTTCCATCTTTTGAACTGTAAAGATAAATTGCCAATTATCACTAAAATCATAAACGGCTTCAAACACTTCATTTTCTTCCAATACCAAGGAATCCAAGGTCGTTTCAGAACCCAATTCAGAAAACACATCCATATATTCCTCGCTTCGTTCATAAGATAAACCATCCACTTCAAAGCGATAAAGGTGTGTAAAATCAAATTTCATCGAATCTAAAAAGATCACTAACAAATCTTCTAATGATTGATTGCCTGCCACTTGAATGATTCGATATACTTGTCGACCAAAACCTTTAGGATAGATTTTAAAGATATAGTTATACATGCCATAGTCTTCATTCGATAAATCATCTATCATCGCCGTAAGTATATCAGCCACATCGTCATCACTCATAGCATCCAAAGCTTGACTTAGTTCCTCTTCATCCATAGCATCTATAATCTCTAGGATATTCTCTTTATCACTAAATGCTAAATAACTCTCTATATTTTCGGCTAAGGCTTCACTAATCTCTGGTTCCAAACGAGCAAGATCTAAATCCATCATACGGAGGGCTTGTTGCGACAAAATTCCAGCATCCATTTTTTGAATTAAGCGTTGCGTCACAATGGGCAATTCAGCAAAATCAGGAATCGCGCTTGAAATTTGTTGTTCACGTACAGCTTGATAGATTTTCGTCAAATAATTGATATAAAGCGCTAATTCTATATCACTTGCTACAAGATTAAAAAAGGTAGCATAATCACCAACTTCTGCAAATTCCAAGGATTCACGAAAGTCCGTTTCATCCAATATCAATTCATAAAACCTTTCATCATCTTCTTTTAATAAAAAACGGAACTGAATCAGGTCTTCCATCGCTTCTTGTAATTCATCGGCATTTTCATAATACGGAAAAGTCTCTACAAAGTCATCCTCTTGTACTTCCGGTGTATCTTTCAAATAATCGAGTAATTGGGCAACTTTATTCGCTCTTTGCGGGATTGTTTCTTCTCCTGTCAGGTTGAAATCAAAAAAGTCCAGCCCAGACGAAAGTGTTTCAAGATCTATCAGCTGATTTTCGTAACGATTATAACTATAATTTAGAAAATACTCCCCTGAAATTTGTACCTTATCTTCTATGGTTAATTTTGAAAAATTCATCTCTTTTACTCCTCGTGTTTATTACTCGTTAATGGCAATGACAGTGTGTGCCACCTTCATCCTCAGTAACATTTGCTTTTTTATTTGGAGCATCAACTAGCTTTGGTGTCCAGAAATTTTCATAAGTTCCTGTTTCCATCCCTTTTAAAAATTTTTGACGCACTTCTGGATAAGTCTCACTTAAATGGCTGACCAAATGCTTCATCTCTTCACGTTTAGTCTTTTTATCAGCAGGACACGGGTTAAAAATCACCGGTAGCCCTTCACGTTGCACAAAATGCTTAATGGCAGTTTCTTCCACATATAACAATGGACGGATAATCGAAACCTCGCTGCGTGTAAGATAAGTCATCGGTTCAAAACTACGAAATTCACCATGGAACAGCCAATTCATCATAAAAGTTTCAATCGCATCATCTAAGTGGTGACCAAGTGCAACCTTGCTACAGCCGCGTTCTTTAGCCGTTTGATATAGAATCCCACGGCGCAAATTCGCACATAAAGAGCATGGATTCTTCTCTTGTCTGATATCAAATACAATCTTGGCAATATCAGTCGGTACAATGTCTAACTCATACCCTAAAGATTCGCAAAACTCTTTTAGCGGGGTTAAATCCATATCCATCCCCATATCTAAAATCATTGGATGAAGATCAAAATCAAACCCTAAACGCTTTTGTTTCTTTATCGTATCCAATAAATAAAGTAGCGTCGTACTGTCTTTTCCTCCAGATAACCCAATCGCTACTTTTTCTCCTGGTTCAATCATTTTATAATTTAATATTGCTTTTCGAATTGGATTGTAATATCGTTGATTGTCTTTTTTATGTGTCGTTCCCATAATAGTTCCTTTCCAAACTCACTTTATTTTTAGGCCAATCGATACCTAGTCGTTTTACGTGTTCCTTCTACAACTAGTAAGGACTGTGCTACCATTTTTCTCAAAAATCGTTTAGTGGTAGAATCAGCCAAGCCTAATAATTCTCTTGCTTCTCTATTTGTAATTTCTCCGTGTACATTGATATAGGCGATAATTTGGGCGATTCTTTCTTGTTCTACCGTTAATTGATGAATTTTTATCGGTTTTTTATCGGCTTTTTCGGAGTTTATCGGCTTTTTATCTCCATCTTCTAGCACATCATAAGCTTCACGAACGGTACTCATCTTATTACGGTAAAAGCAAACGACAAAACCTGTCTTCTTCTTTTGAAACTCATAGCGAACACCTGACATCTTACAGTTTTGCACCAATAGATTGAATCGCTTCTTTGATTTCTGAAGTCGACTTTTTAAACTCCAACGTTTCAGTTTCCATTCCTAAATTCATCAAAACCCTCCTTACCAATCATTTTGAAACCATTATAGCATAATCTAAAATCAGATTGTGGCCTTTTTCTCAATGAACATCAAGCAAATTTGGCACAAAAAACCACCTTAGCTTTTACACTAAGATGGCATTCTTTTCTATACTTTGATTTCTTTGTGCATAAATAGCCACCAGCCAATCAACATCGCCACTATGCCAGCAACACTTAAGCCAACAAATGGCGCAAGTGCAAATTTATCCATCGGCATCTTAGCTAATAGATCAAATAGCGACGTATGCACTACCCATTTTGGAAAATCTAACAAGACTGCAAAATAGGTTATACAAAAACTATAGCCTAATAAGCCATAGACGAGCCAACCAAAAATGGCAGGTAAACTTAAACTCAACAACATCAAACCAACAAATAGACACACTAAAGGCCATTGATTCATCGCCGCTTTTAAGCAAGTCCATACAAAATCATAACTCTCCGCCTTCATCGAACTTACCGCAGCTACTCCTAAACTTATCCCATTCAATACAACAGCCAATAAGCCAAACACCAACGATAAAAATAAAGTAGATAAGTAGATTTTTCCGAGACTCACTCGATGCACCACTAGATAGCCTAAGCGCGATTTGGCTTCTTCCGTATGCACTTTACGCACCACGACTAACGGCATCACTAATCCAATGGCCGTCATAACAACCATAATTAAAGAAGTGAAAGAATCAGTTAAACTAGAAGCATCATTGGCAAACATTTGGCTGATTAATTCATTGCTGTTCACAAACGTGTCAATATCCCCATAAATCGAACCATACATTAAAGCGATCATCACGTCCGCTATTAACCAAGCAATGATTGTTCCTTTATTCAGATAAAAGATAAATCCTAAAGGTGTCGTTAAATAGCCTTTTGCTTGTGTTTTTCCTTTGCGCGCCGCTAACAGACTGGCTCCTAAATCGCGCTGACTCTCTAGCCTCATACCTACGAGGAATAAAACCAAAGTGAGCACGAGTAACCCTAAAGTATAGTTTAAATTATTACGAAGAAAAGGTTGACCTAAATAAGTCCAAGCAAGCGGATTTATTTTAGAAAAGTCGAGATTGCTGACATCGGTACTAGCCCTTAATAAATAAAGCAAACCGACAAGACTAAAGAAAATACCGCGTGCCTGTGAACTGGTCGGAAAGATTTGGGCACAGACATAAGCGAGGCTAGCACCCAATAAACTTGCCAAACCAATTGAACTTGCAAAATAGATACTGCCAGCAACATCTACTGTTTGGACCTGATAAGAGACTAAAAGACCACTAATCAGTACGACCATTAAAATCGCATGCATCAAGACCAGTAAAATAGCCGCCATACTATAAGCCCTAGCACCAATTCCCAGCGATTTAAGAATTTCTAGCTGACCATTTTCTTCTGTCTTTCTTGTCTGCTCAATCATAAAACTACCTGCAATCATCATCGTAACGACAGCGATAAAAAGCGTCATTTCATGGCCATACATTACACCAACTGTATAATTGTTCGCCACATCAACCGGTAAAGGTCCGACAATTGCCGTCATAGCAGGGTTTTGCATCGTAACAAATAAGCCAACTTTCCCTTGGTCTTCTGCAATTTTTTCAAAAGCAGGGACATACCCACTAGCAAAAGCCGTTAACCCAAGCAACCAAAGTGAGAGCCACAACCATTTTTGAAGCAATTGAAAACGTAATAAGGCAATGGTTTGGGTAAATTTATTATCCACTTCACTCCCTCCTTACTTTTCCACTTGATAATGGCGCATGAATAATTCTTCTAATGTTGGTGGTAAGATTTCTAACTTCTGTACCTGATAGCGACTCAATTCTTTCAGCAAATCATCTAAGGCCTGATGATCAATCGAAAAGGTCGCTTGCTTTTGAGCAGTCTGCGTCCAATCGTGAATAAAGTTTAAATTTTCTAATACTGCGATATTTTCTTTTAAGGCTAAATGGACCGTACTGCGTGTTAAATGGCGTAATTGCTCTAATGTGCCGCTTTCCACGACACGTCCCTCTTGAATGATGACAACTCGGTCTGCCAGACGTTCTACTTCACTCAAGATATGTGAAGATAACAAGACGGCCTTTTGTTCCGCTTTGAGGCGTGCGACTTCAGCTTGGAAGACACTTTCCATTAAAGGATCTAAGCCACTCGTTGGTTCATCTAAAATGAAAAGCTCACAATCTACCGCCAAAGCCGCAATTAAAGCGACTTTTTGCCGGTTTCCTTTTGAATAACTCTTGACCTTTTTGGATAAGTCTAGCTGAAATTTTTGGACAAGCTCCTCTTTTTTTGCTTGATTTCCTTTACCATGTAATTTCATCAATAAGTCAATCGTCTGCCCGCCTGTCAAGTTCTCCCATAAAGCTAAATCTCCTGGAACATAAGCGATGGATTCATGAATGGCTAAAGAATCTTGCCAGGCATCTTTACCAAATAAAGCGACTGTACCACCAGATTTTTTCAATAACCCCAACATAATCCGAATGGTCGTGGACTTTCCTGCTCCATTTGGCCCGATAAAACCAACAACCTCTCCTGGATAAACTTCAAAACTGACTTCTTTTAATGCGGCCGTTTTCCCAAAATTTTTGGATAATTGGGAAATTTTTACAATAGGTTCCATTCAAACACCTTCTTTTTTTGAACTATGAAGATAATTTCAGTTCAATAATAAACATTCATCATTGACTTATCAATATAATTTGAACTTATTTCGCTAAAACAGTTCACAAATTCTGGGTTTTTAGCTATAATTGAATAGAGAAAATAAAGGAAAGGATTATCGAAATGAATGGATTTGAAAGGCGTAGTGCCAAAAAAAGAGAACAAATTTTACAAACAGCTTTAGCAATTATGAATCACCCAAACGGCATTAATAATCTAACCGTTCAAAAAATTGTGGAAGCCACTGCCATTTCTAAAGCAACTATTTTTAAATATTTCGAAACCAAAGAAAACCTCATCCAAGAAACCTTTTTCTACTATTTAAATCAAATGAAGCAAAAAAGTGAAGTCATACTCGCTAAAAACAAAAGCTTCAATGAAACCTTTAAGGCATTGACCCAGCTAAAAGTCGATACGATTGCTCAAACCGAACAACAATTTTACCTAGACTTAATGCGCTATTATACCCAAACAAGCGACCAAAAACTAGCACAAAAAATGAATGATTATACCCAAGAATCTTTTACGGTGATGAAAAAATTGCTACAACAGGGACGCAAAGAAGGAGCAATTGATGAAAAATATAGCGATGAATTCTTACTGCTTTATACACAAGCAATGGTAAATGGATTCTCACACCCTGAAATCTATCGAGCAGCCTTACCATTTACTGAAGATTGGACTGAAGTATTATTAAAAGGAATTGCACCATAATACATAAAAATCCACCTATATGCGTCATTTGAGAATGTCACATATAGGTGGATTTATAACTTTACTTTATACTAGATAGATATCAAACATTCTTATTTTTGTCCGATTAACCATTCTCTTTTACAAATTGACTTTACCACATCGTTTGTAAGGTTATTGATTATCTCACATAAGCGATCTATCACATGTTCCAATGTTGGAAACACCTCATTGGTAAAACCTTTTTCTCGAATTTCTTTCCATATCTGCTCAATCGGATTTAATTCTGGTGTATATGGGGGAATGAACATTAACTCTATGTTTTCGGGAATATTTAATGTTTTTGATTTATGCCAGACCGCATTATCCATTATCAAAATCAAGTAATACTCTTTAAACGCTTGAGATAGCCTTTTTAAGAATTCGTTCATCCATTCTGTGTTACAATTTCCGGCTACAATAAAGAAATTGTCCCCAGAGATTGGATCTACTGCACCATAACAGTATCGCTACTCTCTTACTCGATGACAAGGCACAATTGGACGATGACCTTTCATACTCCAACATCTTCTAGGTCAATTCATTCGCCCAAATCCTGCCTCATCTTGATACAACACACGCACTCATTTATATTTCGATGATTTACGAAAACGCTGTTTCTGAGACTGGAATATTAAGTTGATTTTTTTGACGACTCTTGAACAGACTCATCTGCAGCCTTTGGATGTTTAGGTCTAGGCGTTTGTATAGACCATCCATGGCGTTTTAATAATCTCCAAAACCCTGAATAAGTCATAGGCGTTTCCAATGTTTCGTTAAATAGCTGATATAATTCTTTAACGGATTTGATTTTTCCTTCTTGTGCGGCAGATAAATGCTCTTGTATAAATTTTTCCTCCTGTTCTACGCTCGCACGAAAATATCTACGTCCACCACGGTTCTCTTGCGTAATATAGCTCATACCCTCATTCAAATAATTTAATACATTTTTCCTAATAGTCACTTGAGAAAGTCCAGTAATTTCAATGATTTGATAAACTGAATACCCTTGTGCGCGCAATAAAACCGATTGTATTGTCCTAAAGAATTTTTTATTTTCAGCTCTATTTAATGCTTCTTTTAATTCAATAATTTGTTCTTCTGTGAAATTATATTTTACTCTACCCATAACACGATTATATCAGAATTTATGGTATCAATAAAGTATTAAAGGGGTAACTTCTGTATTAAAGCGATTACAATATTAACCTAATGTAAAGAAACCTCATGGATAATTCTTTCAATCCACAAGGTTTCTTTTGAGACAACATTTATTTAATTTTTACGAAAGCGAATATTTGAGCCAAAAGCGGATAGTCCTAATAGGAGCAACATTAAACCAACTATTGGATTGATTACTTCTGATCCTGATTTAGGTAATTTTTGTTTTCGCTCTTTCTTCAGCTCGTCTTTTGGTGTTTTTTCTTTACGTTGATCGATTACAACCAATTTTCCATCAACGATTTTGGCATCTTTTTGGCCTTCTTTAACTGTCACTTTGCCGTCTTCTGAAATTGTGAACTCGAAATCAGTGACTTTCAAGTAGCCATTTGGTGCCGCTTCTTCATGGAAAGTATACGTTCCTGGAAGTAGTGTAATTACATGAGATTGTCCTTCTTTTGATGTCCATTCACTAATTACTTTGCCATTTTGTTTGATTTGAATCTTCGCACCAGCAATTTCTTCACCATCTACATTTTGTTTGCTGAAGGTGATTTCTTTTGGTTGTGGTTCTGTTGGTGTTGGTTCTGGCGTTGGCTCTGGGGTCGACGTCGGTGGTATGATTTCCTTACGCTGATCCACGATAACTAGTTTACCATTAACCATTGAGACATCTGAAACTTTGCCTGTTAGACTTACTTTGCCGTCTTCTGAAATTGTGAACTCGAAATCAGTGACTTTCAAGTAGCCATTTGGTGCCGCTTCTTCATGGAAAGTATACGTACCTGGAAGCAATTTGATTACATGAGATTGTCCTTCTTTTGATGTCCATTCACTAATTACTTTACCATTTTGTTTGATTTGAATCTTAGCACCGGCAATTTCTTCACCATCCACATTTTGTTTGCTAAAGATGATTTCTTTTGGTTGAGGCTTTGTTGGTTCTGTTGGTTCTGGCGTTGGCTCTGGGGTCGGCGTCGGTGGTATGATTTCCTTACGCTGATCCACGATAACTAGTTTACCATTAACCATTGAGACATCTGAAACT